>NZ_JBFUHV010000068.1:0-44693 GCF_056402215.1 Rhodococcus sp. P4_B6
ATACCCAGTTGTTCCGCGAGCTCGTTCTCCGAGTACATGACTCCAGACTTGAGAACCCCATCCCGGATTGCCTGCTGAATCTGGAGATACGCCCGGCGCGAGAGGGTTGGGGGACGCTCGACTGCCTGAATACCCGCCAGCTTCGACATGCCGCCACCTTACCTGGGTTTTGGTATGTGACGTACTTGTATACTACACACTAGTTGTACTAGCGTGAGACGTGGCTCACTCGGCCACACCTCACGAACGGAGAAGCTCCATGCCACTGTCCGTCGATGACAAGGTCGCCATCGAGACCTTGTCGAACACGCAAATGCGCTATCTCGATCAGCATGCAGTCGATGAATGGGTCGGCTGTTGGGCTGACGATGGCCGATTCATCGCCACCTATGGCACCTTTACCGGGCACGCGGCCATCAAGGAGTTCATCGTCGGTCATATCGCCGCGGGCAAGGAAGACGGTGCACGCCATCTGATGTCGAACTACGTCATCGAAGGTGATGGTGACCGCGCGACGTCCTACTGCGTGGTCCTCAAGGTGCAGGTGGAAAAGGCGCCGCACATCATCGCCTCCGGGGTCTACAACGACGTTCTCGTCAGGACGTCGCAGGGCTGGAAATTCGAGTCCCGCCAACTCGACGTCGACAACGGGGTGTTCGCCGCGGCAGCGGCCATCGCCGCCGAGCAAGGCTGATCGCCGATGAGTGCACTTGCCGCTGAGCGTTGGGGCAATCGTGGCCCGCGCGTTGTACTCGTCCACGGAAGCCTGAACTCTGCTGCCGCGGCATTCGCGGAACAGCAGGTTCTTGCCGACCGCTATCAACTCGTCGCTCCCTATCGGCGCGGATACGCACCAAGTCCGTCGACTGACCGAGTGGACCCAGACCGAGACGCCGTCGACATCGTTGACCTCCTCGCGGAGGGCGCTCACCTCGTTGGAACCTCCATGGGAGGTGTCGTAGCGATGCGCGCGGCTGCCTTGGCCCCCGAGAAAGTCCGATCACTGACCGTGATCGAGCCCCCCGCACTGCCGAACGGGGCTGGCCGCCCTGCGGCCGACAAACTTGCAACAGCAATACGCGAGCATTTTGAAGCAGCCGATCCCACTGACTTGGAGACATTCGCCGCCGGATTTCTCGAAGTTCTCAACGTGAGGATGCAGTTGCCGTCACCACTGCCGCCGCCTCTCGCTGAAGCTATCGGTAACCTCACCACTGAGCGTCCTTGGCTCACCGGGGTTCCAGTCGACGTGCTCGCTACGACGTCATTTCCCAAGCTGATAGTCACTGGCGGTGGCACACCGGGATTCGAGGATGTCGCTGATGCTCTGGCCGAGGTGTTGCATGCCAAGCGAGTCCTATTCGAGGGTAGTCCACATGCTGTCCAGCGGATCGGTGAGCGGTTCAATAACGAATTGATTGCCCACCTGACTGCCGCTGAGAAGGCAGCGGTATAACGCGTGGTGGTCTGTTCGCCGACCCTTGGGAGCAGGCCACCCCGCCGTTGCCACAGCCACGTAGTGCTCGTCGTCTCGGATAAGCAAGATCGTGATCGCGACAGCGAAGAAAGTGATCACGAACAGGCTCAGAAGCCCAGATTCCGGCTGAGGGTCTCGGCGACGCGATCTGCGAGACCGATCGAGGACCGCAGGCCGTCACGCCCTCGCAGTGATCCTGCGGCGTATTGCGTGCGTCCGCTCCTTCGGACCGGATCGGGAGTTCGTCGCTGCGGACAACGCGATAGCACCCGAGGGCATCCTCACGGAAACTCTCACCTTCAGCCCGTATCGCTTCGTCGGAACCCTGGAACTGGATCGCGAACATGCCTTTTCAGCACGGCTACCTAGATGTTCGCCGCCGCGTGCCGGTCGCCGCCCCTTGTCGTGAGGACTCTGGATCGAGTGGTCAAACCGGTCAGCGATAAGGTCGGACGTCGCTCCTCGAAGCACCATCCCTCTGTCGACCGAGTGGGCAATCTCCCGCAGGCGGGCGACTTGGTCCGCGTGGCCCGTTCGAAGAGGTTGGCAGCGCCGCCGGTGTCGCGGCGGCAACTATGCGATGACCATGGTCATAGTTGCCGCCACCGGCTGATCTCGAACCCGTGCACCAGCGGATGTCGGCGTTAATGCTGCGGATGCGATGTCGGCACGACGGGTCAGTGCTCTGGGAGCCGCAGTAAAACGGCTTGCCCCTGGCCGCCGCCCCCGCAGATTGTGGCAACTCCGAATTCCTGTTGCCGCAGTCGCATTTCGGTGGCGAGAGTCATCAGAATTCGGAATCCGGAGGCGGCCAGGGGGTGGCCGAGGGCGATCGCGCCGCCGTTGACGTTGACCCGGTCGAGGTCGATGCCGAGATCGCGGGCGGAGGCGAGGACGACTCCGGCGAAGGCCTCGTTGATTTCCCAGAGCCCGATATCGCCGGTGCTCAGACCGTTCCGGTCGAGTAGGACGCGGGCGGCGGCCGCGGGTTTGAGGTGCAGCGACGGGTCGGGGCCGGCAACGACAACTCGGTCGAGGACCTCGACCAGCGGGTCCAGTCCGAGGGAGTCGGCGACACCAAGGGACATCAGCACTCCGGTCGCGGCGGCGTCGGACATCTGCGAGGCATTTCCTGCGGTGATTGTGCCGCCCTCGGTGAACGCCGGGCGCAAGGTCGCGAGGTTGGTGGCGGTACTGCGGGGGCGGATGCCTTCGTCCGCGTCGAGGATGTCGGTCAACGTGCGGATCTCCTGTTTGAACCGCCCGGACTCGGTGGCCGCGGTCGCCCGGCGGTGACTGGCGCAGGCGAATTCGTCCTGGTCTGCACGGGTGATGCCGTGTTCTCGGTTCGCCTGGTCGGAGATCTCGCCCATGCCGGAATCGGATACCGCGCACCACAGTCCGTCGTTGACGAGCAGATCTACCAGTCCGCCGTGCCCGACCTTCGCTGCTGCCCGCATCTGCACGCCGTGCAGGGTGCGGCTCATCGACTCGAAGCCTCCGACGAGGGCGGTGTCGATCTCGCCGCTCCGGATCATCGAGGCCGCCATTCCGGTCGCGGTCAGCGAGGCCAGGCAGACGTCGTTGATGGTGGTGCCCGGCACGGTGGTGGGAACGCCGCCGCGGATCGCGGCGACCCGGGCGGGGTTCTGCCCGTTGCCGGCCTGGACGACGTTGCCGAGGAAGGTGTGGTCGATGTTGACCTGCCCGTCGAGGGGTTCGAGCGCTGCCTGCACGGCTGCGGCGCCGAGGTCGAGCGCCGACAGGTGCGCGAGTGCGCCGCCGAATTTGCCGACGGGTGTGCGGGCCAGTGAGACCAGGACGGGGAAACGGTCGGGGGTCACTGCGTGGCCTCGCTGTCGAGGTCCATGGTGTAGCACACCGCGGTGCCGTCGAGGACGACGGTGCCGTCGTCGCGGGTGACGGTGGTCTTGAGTTCGGTGATCGGCTTGTCCTCACGTGCCGCGGTGACTTCGACCCGGCCGGTGATGATGTCGCCGGGTCGTACGGGTGCCTTGAACGCCCAGTTCACGTTCAAGAACACCGTGCCCGGCCCGGGGAGGTCCTCGGCGACAACTGCGTTGAGGATGGCGCTGGTGATGCCGCCTTGTACGACGATTTCCCCGAACCGGGAAGCTTCGGCGGCAGCCTGGTCGTAGTGCAGGGGGTTGCGGTCGCCGCTGATCTCGGTGAACAGGGCGATGTCGTTGTCACCGACGGTGCGGGAGAGCTCCGCGGTCTGGCCAACTGTCGGGGTGCGGCGAGTCGAGGTGTTGGGCATGGTGTTCCTCCTTGGAACTGTGTTGGGAGTTGGTAGCGGGGGTGGTGCGGGCACGCAGAGCTGCCATCGCCACGGCGCCGATCAGCGGTCCGGGGGCGAGGAGCAGCAAGGCGTAGCGCCAACCGATGAGGTCGGCGACGACGGGGACGAGTTGGATCGTTACGACGGTGAGCAGGAACCCGATCGCTGTCTGCGCGGTGAGGGCGGTGCCGACGAATCGGGAGTCGGCGGTTTCGCTGAGCGAGGTGGAGAACACCCCGGAGTCGGCGATGACGGCGGCACCCCACACCAGCAGAAACGCGAGGAGCACACCGGTGGGGGCGGTGAAGAACAACGGGGACAGGACACAGCACGCGCCGCTGATCACCAGTGCCGTCACTGCGGCGGGGGAGCGGCCGAACCGGTCCGATGCCCACCCGCCGAGCAGGCAGCCCACAATTCCGGCGAGACCGATCGCGGCGAACGCGATGATGCTGGTGGCGGTGACCGGGCCGGTACCGCGTTGTTCGCGGCCGGCGAGGACGAACATCGACATCCAGGTCCACAAGGCGTAGAGCTCCCACATGTGTCCGAAGTAGCCGATATTCGCCAGCCGGGGTCCGCGTTCGCGGAACATGGTGATCGCGTACCGCGCGCTGGGGGTGATCGGCCGGGTGTCCAAGTGCGGGCCGGACGTGATCAGGAGGACGGCGATGAGGGCACCGATTGCGGTGAGGACGGCCGCGGCCATCATCACCGTCCTCCAGGGCAGCGGGCCGAGTCCGCTGATCAGGTGGGGCAGAGCGGAACCGAGGGTAAGGGCTCCGAGCAGCACCCCGAACGCACGGCCCCGGTCGGTCGATTCCGACCAGGAGGCCATGAGTTTCATGCCCACCGGGTACACACCTGCGAGCAGGACGCCGGTGAGAAATCTCAGCGGGATTGCCGCCGAGAGGTCATTTACGAACAGGGCCAACACCGCGGTGCACACCGCGGCACCGAATGCGCTGGCGGCGAGCAGGTACTGCGGGGTGATCCGGTCGGCAAGGTTGAACAGGGTGGAGGTGACCGCCCCGGCGACGAATCCGATCTGCACCGAGGCGGTCAGCCAGACCGCGGCCGTCGACCCGATGCCCCATTCCGACCGCAGGCTGGGGACCACGGCGGTGGCGGAGAACCAGACACACAACCCGAGCACCTGCACGATGGCGATGAGGGCGCGTTGCTGATTGGTCGACGACGCAGTGATCACGGTGATGACTTTCTATTTCAGGACCGGCTGGTCAGGACATTGCCCGCATCGTGCGCATCCGACTGGCCGGCGGAAGGGAAGTCGGCGGAGCCTGGGTTTCCGCGTCTGCGGTTCCCGCGATGGGTTTCCGGGGAGAAGTACGTGGCGATGATCGTGATCAGGCTCAGCCCCACCATGTAGAGGGCGACCGGCCAGGGGCGGTTGTCGGCGAGGCCGAGCAGCAGCACCGCCAGGACCGGGGACAGTCCACCGGCGAGCAGGGAGGCCACCTGGTAGCCGACTGAGGCTCCGGTGTAACGGAGTTCGGGTTCGAACAGCTCCGACATGAACGCCGCCTGCGGGCCGTACATGAGGTCGTGGAAGACCAATCCGATCACGATCGACGCCCAGATCAGCAGGGAGCTCTTGGTGTCCATGAGCAGGAAGAACGGGAACGCGAACAGCGCCGAGAGGACCGCGCCGATCAGATACACCCGACGGCGACCGTACTCGTCGGACAGGCGACCGAAGAACAGGATGGTGAACATGCTGACCACCGAGGCTGCGAGGACACCGATGAGCGCGACCGAGCGGGGGAGTTCTAGGACGGTGGTGACGTAGGTCAGCGCGAAGACCGTGATGATGTAGAAGATCGCGTTCTGTGACATCTTGATTCCGACGGCGAGGAGGACCTGCTTCCACTGCTTGCGGAACACCTCGACGATCGGGAATTTCGCGATGTGCCCGTCGTCCTTGGCCTTCTGGAAGTCGGGGGTCTCCTCCATCTTCAACCGGATCAGCAGACCGATCGCGATCATCACGGAGGAGGCGAGGAACCCCACGCGCCAACCCCAGGTCATGAACGCCTCGTCGGACAGGGTCAGCGTCAGGCTCATGAAGACCCCGTTGGCCAGCAGCAGTCCGGCAGGGACACCGGCCTGTGGCCATGCGCCGAACAGTCCGCGTCGACTCGGGGGTGCGTGTTCGACCGCGACCAGGACGGCGCCGCCCCATTCGCCGCCGACACCGAATCCCTGCACGATGCGCAGGACGAGCAGCAGGATCGGCGCCCATATCCCGGCGACCGCGAAGGTCGGGAGTACCCCGATGAGGGTGGTGGCGACACCCATGATCATCAGGGAGGACACCAGCATCGCCTTGCGGCCGATGCGGTCACCGAAGTGCCCCATGATGACACCGCCGAGGGGGCGGGCGATGAATCCGGCCGAGTAGGTCAGCAGCGCCAGCAGTGTTCCGGTCAGTGGGGAGTAGGAGGGGAAGAACAGATGCGGGAAGACCAGTGCGGCCGCGGTGCCGTAGAGGTAGAAGTCGTACCACTCGATCGTGGTGCCGATGAAGCTGCCCAGACGCGCCCGCCGTTGCATGTCGGCGCTCGAGGTTTGGGGGGTGGAGGTGGTCATGGCGATGTCCGTCCGTTGTCAGGATCGCGGTAGGGAGTTGTGGGGGTGGAATTGCAGCGGGGGCTGCTCGGATCCAGGGATGTTCGGTGCGAGCTGCACCCGCTGGCCGACGTGCACGGTTGCCGGGTCGCAGTCGATGATGTTGGTCATCATGCGGGGGCCCTCGTCGAGTTCGACCAGGGCCAGGACGTAGGGGGTGTCCTGTTCCCATGCCGGGTGGCCGGGTTTGCTGACCACAGTGAACGTCCAGACGGTGCCGGTGCCGGCGGCTCGGATCCAGTCGAGGTTTTCCGACCAGCAGCTCCGGCACATCCCGGCGGGGTAGTGCTGGCAGCGCCGGCAGTCCTCACACTGTTGGATCCACAGTTCACTGTCGGCGGCGCACTTCCAGTACGGCTCGGTCACGGTCGTGGTCACCGGACCCGGCCGCGGCACCGCACGGGCAACTGTCGTGGTCATGTGTTCGCTCCTCCTAGCACTAGTGCGACTTCCTCGCTCATCGTGGCGCCGTTGCCGGTCACCAACGCCAGCTCGGCGTCGGCGACCTGACGTGGGCCAGCGGCGTGCCGCAGCTGCCGCACCGCTTCGATGATGTGGGTCATGCCGCCTGCGAGATCTGCTTGACCGCAGGCTAATTGGCCACCATTTGTGTTCACCGGGAGCGAGCTGGTCGCGGAGAAGTCGTGCTCGGCGACCCACTGCCCGCCCTCGCCTTTGGTGCAGAGTCCGGCGTCTTCGGCGGTGATGGCGACGACGATGGAGTAGCAGTCGTAGATCGAGAGGAAGTCGAGATCGGACGGTCCTACCTGCGCCATCCGGTAGGCGTCGGCGATGGCCGGTGCCAGCGGGGAGGTGGTCAGGTTCGGTGCCTGGCTCAGGGCGCGGTGGGTGACGCGCTCGCCCGCGCCGAGTAGATACACCGGTGGGTGTGGGTAGTCGGCGGCCCGCTCGGCGGAGGTGACCACCAGGGCGGTGGCGCCGCCGCACGGCATGACCATCTCGAACAGACGCAGCGGTGACATCACCATCGGCGAGGACAACACGTCGTCGACGGTCAACGGCTTGCCGTAGAACACGGCATCCGGGTTGAGTTGGGCGTTCGCGCGTTCCTTGACCGCTACGTTCGCGAGTTGCTCGGGGGTGGTGCCGAACTCTGCCATGTGCTTTTGCGCGATCATCGCGTAGGCCTGATTCGCGCCGCTGGCCCCATAGGGGACGTCGAACTCCCGGATCGGGTTGCGGTTCGGGGACCGGGGCACCCGGTCGGGCTTGCGGGTATTGCCCAGCACGCACAGCACGGTCTCGCACATGCCGGCGTTGATGGCGGCGGCCGCACGCCAGACCATCCCTGCGCCGGCGGCACCGCCCAGGTCGACGACGTCGGCGAATCGTGGTTGCAAGCCGAGGTATTCGGCGATGGTGGCAGGCACGTGTTGCGGGGTCTCGCCGACTTGTGGGCCGCAGATGACGCCGTCGATCGCCGACGGTGTCAGGCCGGCGTCGGCGACCGCGGCCCGGCATACCTGCGCGATAATTTCGAGCGTGGAGACGCCGGGGGTAGTGCGCCGGGCCGGCACCTCGGCAGTACCGATGATCGCCCCGAGCTTGCGTGCGCTCATGAGAGGGTCCTGATCAGATCGAGGGCGGCGGGATCGTCGAGGGAGGACGTGTCACCGGATGGGTTGCCGAGATAGACAGCCCGGATCACCCGGCGCAGGATTTTCCCACTGCGGGTACGGGGAAGGGAGTCGACGATGTGCACCTGCTTGGGGGTCAGAGGCTTTCCAAGTTGCCGTCCGACTTCAGCGGCAATGGTGGCCGGAAGCTCGGCGTGCTCACCCTGCTTGGCTTCGGCGACCCGGGCGAACACCACCAGTGCTTCGCCCTTGATGTCGTCGGGGACGCCGATCGCGGCGGACTCGACGACCTGGTCGACGCCGTTGACGACGGATTCGACCTCCGCCGGGCCCAATCGTTTTCCGGCGATCTTGAGGGTGTCGTCGCTGCGGCCGCGCACGTACCAAATGTCATTGTCATCGACCTCGACCCAGTCGCCGTGGTACCAGGTGCCGTCCCACCGGTTCCAGTAGGTGCTGTAGTAGCGGTCGGGGTTGGCCCAGAAGGTCAGCGGCATCCCCGGGGACGGCTGTCGTAGGGCCAGTTCACCGAGCCCGCGGGCGAGACTGCGGCCGTCGCTGTCGACGATGTCCGCACCCATTCCGGGCAAGGGTCCGGCGAACCCGCAGGGGTGGATGGGTTGTGCGGTGGTGTTCGACAGGATGGCCCCCGACACTTCGGTTCCGCCGCTGTAGTTGATGATCGGGATGTGCCCACCGCCGACCCGGGAGTAGAGCCACTCGTACGCATCCGGGGTCCAGGCCTCACCGCTCGAGGCCAGCACCCGCAACTGGCCGGTGTCGATCGGCACCTCGGGGTGGGTGTCCTTGTCCATCAGCGACCGGATGAGGGTCGGGGAGACTCCCATCATGGTCACGCCGAGTTCGCGGACCATGTTCCAGATGCGGTCGGTGTCCGGCCAGTCCGGGGTGCCGGCATAGAGAGCGACGGCGCTACCGGCGATCAGACCACCGAGCACGATGATCGGACTCATGATCCAGCCCGGATCGGTGATCCAGGTCGACACGTCGCCCGGACCGATATCGAAGCTGAACGCGGCATCGCTACCGGCCTTGACGGCGAACCCGGCGTGACCGAGAACCACACCCTTCGGTGCCCCGGTGGTGCCAGAGGTGAATGCAATGAGCATCGGGTGATCGGTGGGGCACTCGGCGGCGGCGACGGGCTCCTCGGTGGTGCCGGTGCCCAACTCGTCCCAGTGCACCGGTCCGGGCAGATCAACAGGCAGCGTGTGCGCCAGCAATGGGACCACGATTGTGGTGGTCAGAGTCCCGAGGTCGGCGAGGGCGGTGGGCAGATCAGCCGGTATTGCGACCTCACGGCCGCGGCGGTGGAACCCATTGGACATGACGTGGGCCTTCGCGCCGGCGATGCGCAATCGATCGATTACCGCCGCCGTGCCGAAACCGGAGTAGATCGGGACCGAGATCGCCCCGATCTTCGCGCAGGCCAGTTGCGCGACCGCGGCTTCGCGCACCATCGGCAATTGGATGCCGACGGTGTCCCCGAACCCGATACCAGCGTCGATCAATCCCCGCGCAACACGGTCAATCTCGAGGGAAAGCTGGGAGAACGTCCACCGTCCGCTGCTGCCGTCCTCGAGCTCCCAGGACAGCGCGGTGTCGTTGCCTCGTCCGGCTCGGATCCAGCGGTCGACCGCGTTGTCGGTGATGTTCAGCGCCCCGCCGGGAAACCACTTGGTCCTGTGCGGGACGTCGAATTGGTCGAACACACCGGACGGTTCACTCTGCCACTCGAGTTGGAGCCAGTCTGCGACGCAGCCCCAGAACCACCCGGGGTCCTCGTTCGCCGCCGCACCCAGCTCGTCGATATCCGTGCATCCGACGTGCTGGGCGAATGCCAGGATCCGACTGCGATCGAGTTCGAGTTGACCCGGCTGCCACACCAGATCATCAATGTCCGACAAGGGGATAGTGGTCACAACATCTCCTACGTTTATGAGCTGAGTCACATGGGTGATCTGCTGGGGAAGACGTTAGGAGTGACGACCGTGATACGTCGCTACGCAAAAAGGAGAACTTCACCGCCCTGGTTTGCAAAATCGGCAATCCGGCCGAGGTTCTCGGACGGCCGCGGAGGAAGAACGCCTCCCGCCGGCGGACCTGTGGAGGCAATAAGGCACGAAGGGGTCATTTCGATGAGGTTGCCCTGTCCGGCGATCGTCCGCCGAACCTCCAGGTCGAGTCTTTTAACCGGGGTGGCCCCGTCATCTACCGCCTGGGTGGGAGTGCACTTGCATGCACGATTCTTTCCCGGAACACCATCACGGCCGGAATGGGAGGGACAGATGTTCGCGGCGGCAAGACCTCCTTGGCCTCGGTGTGGACCTTGGCGAACACCACGTCCGGGTGTTTGCCTCCCGCCACTGTTTGGCTATGAGACCGACCATGCAAGGATTCTGATATGGCGGAGCAGTCCGGGGACGATGCACGAAGCGACCTTGACGAGGCCGCTTTGCAGCAGATGACCAATGAGCTCATCGACCACCTACATCGCCGGGCCCACCAGATCGGCGAACTAATCGCTCAGCGATACCGAGAAAGCATCGTCGAATACCGTTCTCTTCCTGATGGTTTCATCGATCAAGATGTCGCACCCACGGCGCGCGCGAACCTCGAGGCGATGCTCGCCAGCCTCACCGACGACCATGATGCGGTCTCCGACCAAGACGAGACCGCCGCCCGATACGCGCCGTTCCGCGACAGTGCGGTGCGCCGGTTCCATCAGGGTGTTCCCGTGCAGGCTCTGCTTCACGCCTATCGGCTGTGGGGCCACACCGTGTGGGAGCAGGTTCGTCAAGCCCCACAAATCCGGAACAACCCCGAGCTGGGCCTGGTGGTGGCCGGCAAGATCATGCGCCACGTCGACCTGGTGTCCACCGCGGTCGCCCAGGCGTACCTCGAAGAAGCCTCCGGCGTCATCCGGGACCGCGAAGTCGTCCGGCGTGACCTGCTCGAGGCCCTCATCTCCGGCAACCCCTCACAGGAACGTATCGACCGGCTCTCGCAATACTTCGGACTGCCGACGACTGCTCGATACACCGTGGTCCTCGTGCGCAGTCGGCAACTGTCCCAATCGTCTCCAGAATCGCTCAGAAAGACGCTTGGGACCGTGCGAGACCATCTGCACCCCACCGAAACCGGATTCCTCACGGGCGTCCGTGACGAAGAGGTCGTTGCGATCTATCCCCTCCATCAGGCAAGCAGCCAGCACGAGATGCTCAGGGCGCAGGCGGACGCGCTCGCAGCCGAGCTCCCCCGGTATCTCGTCGGCGTCAGCCGCACGCATACCGGCCTCGCGACCGTTTCGTCTGCCTACAGCGAAGCTCAGGACGCCATCACGTCGACCCAGGTCACCGCCGAAAAGAGGGCGCACTTCTACGCGGACGCCATGCTCGATCACATCGTCGAATCCAGCCCGTTCAAGAGCGTCCTGTACGAAGAAGTCATCGAGCCTCTCGAGCAGTACGACCGGGACCACCGCGCCGACCTGCTCGTGACTCTGCGGGCGTACTGCGCTTCGGGATTCAACCTGTCTGTCACGGCGAAAGCGCTTATCGTGCAACCGAACACGGTGCGATATCGGCTCAAACGTATTCACGAGCTCACTGGTCAGGATCCCTTCGTGTCCAACAACCTCATCCTCTTGGCGCTGGCGCTCCGCGCGGCACCGTAGAGGGCGTCCGGGCCAGGCGGCTCCAGCAGTGCTGAGCTCTACCCGCACCACTCTGTCGGAGTCTCGATCGAACCGGTGGCAGCAGAGCTCGGAGCGGCTCGTGAAGCTCGGGGCCGAGGCGCGGCGACCGGGTTTCGTCGAGATCGGGTCGACCCCGGACCTTTCCTGGCGGACGGCGGTGTAGTCGACGATCACCGTCGTCGGTCGGTCACGCTGGGGCACTGTCTTCGGCGTGGTTCCCGGTAGGTGTCGTTGTCAGTTCTGCTGTGGCAGTGCCTCCGCGACTCTGGTGAGCCGGGCTGCGGCGTCGCGCACTCGTTCGATCTTCTCGGTGAGAGCAGCACCTTCGAACGCCTCGACGCGCCCGCCGATGCTTATGGATGCCACGACGGATCCGCTGCGGCCGAGGATCGGCGCGGCCACCGCGGCGACGCCGGGCAGGTAGTCGGAGTTGCTGATCGAGTATCCGGCCTCCTTCACTGCATCGAGGTGTTCGGCCAGTTCGGCCGTGTCGGTCAGTGTCCGGTCGGTGAACGATGGAAGACCGTCTCGGATCCATCTCTGCCGCAGTTCTTTCGAGTGGGCAAGCATGACTATTGGACCGGCGGCGGCATGGTAGGGCATCACCGATCCGATGTTGATCCCGGCGACGACAAGTGGGTTGTTTCCTTCGAGCCGGTCGATGCATACTGCGCCCTCTTCGGCCGGAACCATCAAATACGCGGTGTCGCCGAATGTGTCGGCAAGGTCGACCATGAACGGTCTTGCCGCAGTGCGAATATCGAGCTGGACGAGTGCGGCGGAGCCGATCTCGAACATTGGCATCGCGACGCGATACGAGCCCTCGGCGGTGCGATCGATCCAACCCGCGTGAATGAGGGTCGTCATGAGGCGATGCACTGTGGTCTTGTTCATGCCGCTTGCCGACGTGAGGTCGTTGAGGGTCCAGGTCGGTCGAGCTGCGTCGAAATGCTCGAGCAGGCTGCAAGCCTTCAGGACGGCTCCGACGATGTCGCGGCCGGCTTGGGGTTCGGACTCGATGGGCGCAGCCACTGGTTCTCACTTCCGTTTCGACGCGTGATCGGTCTCGTCATCATACGAACAGGGATCAGGGGGGCCTGTGTTGACATGTGACGCCTACCACTCTAGCGTCGATTTGACGAAATGCGGAATGCATTCCGCAATGCGAAACGGATGGTGGACATGACGGTAACTACCCCAACTCTCAAAGAACTCACATCACGCGGGCTCGTCTACGCGCCCGGTGTATGGGACGGCCTGACCGCGCGGCTCGCCGAACAGGCCGGATTCAGCGCTCTGTGCGCGTCGGGCTTCGCCGTGTCCGCAGCCCTCGGCCTGCCGGACGCCGAGCTGTACACGATGACGGAGAACCTTCAGGCCGTCCGCACTATTCGCGAGTCGTCCAAGCTCCCGCTGGTAGCGGATATCGACACTGGGTATGGCAACGCCGTCAATGCTGCACGGACCGCCGCGAAGTTCGTCGACGCAGGGGCGCAGGGGCTGTTTATCGAGGATCAGGTCTCGCCAAAATCGTGCCCGATCTGCGTCGGCGAGCCCGTCGAGCTCGTTGACGTCGCCGAAGCGACCGGCAAGATCCGCGCAGTTCGTGATTCGATTCCGGATCACGTGCTGGTGATCGCCCGCACGGATTCACGGGGCGACGACGCCATCAGTCGGGCCCAGGCGTACGTGAATGCAGGAGCGGACATGATCATGCCTGTCACCAAGACCTTCGAGACCGTCGAGGAGTGGGAGCGGTGCCACGACGAGGTCGGTGTCCCACTGATGGCGACCCTGACCGCGTCGACATGGACTGAACGAGACTTCACCCCGGAGGTGCTCGATCGGATCGGCGTGCGTCTCGCCCTTCTCCCGACACAGGTGCTGATGGCCGTCACCGGGGCCGCCCAGGAGACACTGCGACGGCTCGCTCGAGGAGAGGCACCGACTTCCGTAAGCGCCGATGCGCTCTCGCATCACGAGTTCGTCGATCTGATCGGATTTCCCGAAGTCGAAGCCATGCAACGCAAGTACCTTCCTGCAGAATCGAAGCGGTGATCGCCTTGGGTTACACGATGGTAGAGAAGATCCTGGGCCGCACCTGCGAGAGTGGAACGGTACGTGCCGGCGAGAATCACGCGGTTCGCCCGGCGCGCATGATCGCGTATGACTTCCCGGGTTACACCGACGTCATGTTCCGCCAGATGCGCGAGGACTTCGGCATCACCGAGCTGTCCGACCCCAGTCGCTACGTCGTGTTCATCGATCACATGTTGACGAAGAACAACGACAAGGAGGCCGAAGTCCATAAGGTGACGCGTGACTGGTGTGAGTTCTACGGCATCGAACTGCACGAGGGTCGCGGGATTGGACACCAACTTACAGCCGAGCTCGGTTTGGCGATTCCAGGCGACTTCCTCGTGCACTTCGACGGGCACATCAGCGGTGTCGGAGCGTTCGGCGCTCTCGGCTGGGGAATCCGACGTGACCTTATCGAGGCGTGGGTGACCGGCAAGCTGTACGTCGACATTCCGGCGACGACGCGATTCGACCTCGTCGGCGGGTTCTCGCCCGGCGTCGACAGTCGCGATCTCGTGCACACGATCATCGATCTGGTGGGTGCAGACGGTTGTGCGCATCAAGTTATGGAATTCGGCGGTCCCGGCGCGCGATCGATGAAGATCGATCATCGTCAGGGACTGTGTGGGATGGCGATGTTCACCGGCGCCGTGTCGGCGGTGTTCGAGCCCGACGAGACCTCGCTCGCCTACGCGAACGAAGTTGCCCGCGAGTCGTTCGAGCCCGTGTATCCCGATTCGGATGCCACCTACGCGGCCCGCCACACTATCGATCTCGCGTCCGTGGTGCCCCGTGTGGTTCAACCCGGCTCGGCGCGCGCGGCGAACACGAAAACCGCAAAGGAAATGTCTGGTACACCGATCACGAAGGCGTTCATCGGATCCTGCGCGAGCGGGCGGATCGAGGACCTGCGGGCCGCGGCTCTCGTTCTCGACGGACGGACGGTGGCTCCCGGCGTGGAATTGAACGTCGTACCCACATCCCAGAAGGTGCACGAACAGGCGGAGAACGAGGGCATTCTCGACGTGCTGCGTGCCGCTGGAGCCACCATCGCCGTGTCGAGCTGCGACTTCTGCTTCGGCTACCAGAAACCACTGCAGGCGGGGGAGAACTGCATCTCCACTGGCGTGCTGAACATTTCGGGAAGGATGGGAAGCTCGGACGCCAACATCTACATGGGATCGCCGTACACGGTGGCAGCAAGCGCTCTCGCCGGCGCGATACAGGAGTCCGTCCAATGAGCGCCTACCCCCCACCCCCGGACATCATCGACGGCAAAGTTGCCTGGATCTTCGGTGACGACTTCGACATCGATCTCGTCGTGGGAGTGTCCAACATCAAGTCATACGATCCCGACCATCTTCGGTCGGTCTGCATGACGGCCTACGACCTGGGGTTCGTCGAGCGAGTACGGCAGGGCGACATCATCGTCGGTGGCCGTAACTTCGGATATGGCCACCCCCACTACCCACCGATGGTCGCGCTCCGTAACGCCGGAATCGCGGCGATCGTCGCCGAGTCGTTCTCGCCCGGCTTCTGGCGAGGTGAGACGTTCAACGGAATGCCGCTCATCACCGTTCCTGGCATCTCCACGGCCGTGGCGACCGGTGATGCCGTGACCCTGGACTGGCGTACCGCCACCCTACGTACCGCGGACGGTGCCGAACTCGTCGGCACTGCCCCCAACGCTCGGACCGTCCAGGTCATCGAAGCGGGCGGCTCGTACGAACTTCTGATGGCAGAACATTCCCTCCCACAGCAAGGACAGGCGCGATGACGAAGGTGGACCATCCCCCCGCTCGCTCAGGGCACGGCGAGGCCGGCGCAGATACGGTCGGCTCGTCGCGGGCGTCGAGCTCCAACGCGCGGCGCGCTGCGATCGCAGGCGGCGTCGGCACCCTGATCGAGTACTACGACTTTGCGGTCTACGGCTTTCTCGCCGTCGTGATCGCGCCGCTGTTCTTCCCCTCAACCAGCCCCGGCGTCTCGATTCTGGCGACGCTCGCCGTCTTCGGTGTCGCCTACGTCGCCCGACCCCTCGGTGGAATCTTCTTCGGCCGCCTCGGTGACCGTCGCGGGCGCAGATCCGCTCTCGTCATCACCGTCGTCTGTATGGGTCTCGCCTGCGGGATCCTCGGACTGCTGCCGACACACTCGTCGGTGGGGTTCCTGGCGCCCATCCTCTTGGTGATCATTCGGCTGGCACAGGGATTCTCGGCAGGCGGCGAGATCGGCGGAGCGGCAACGTACATCGCGGAGTCCGCGCCGGCGAGCCGTCGTGGATTCTTCGGCTCGTTCACCCCGATCGGCTCGACTCTCGGGTTCGCCGTCGCAGCCGCAGTAGTTGGTCTCGTCGCGCTCGGTACCACCGACGAGCAGATGTCCTCATGGGGGTGGCGTATCCCGTTCCTGCTTGCGTTGCCGCTCGCAACGATCTGTCTCCGCGTTCGGCTGAAGCTGGAAGACAGTCCCGAGTTCGAAGAAATGGCCGAGAAGAACCAGGTCACCAAGAGTCCACTTTCCGACGTCGTCAAGAAGAACCCGCTGTCGGTCCTGCGCGTCGTCGGTATCGCGATCGCGATGAACGGCTCCGGCTATATCGGTCTCACGTACTTCAGCGTGTACCTGATCAAGGATCTCGGGTTTTCGAAAGATGCGGTGTACTGGACGTCTGCGATTAGTATCGCGTTGGCATGTGCGACGTTCCCACTCAGTGGAATGCTGACCGACCGGTTTGGACGTAAGCCGGTTCTCCTCGGCGGCTACCTTGCGTACATCGTCATCGCACTGCCGGCGTTCATGGTTCTGGGCGCCACGGCGAGCATCGTCGTGGTCGGAGCCGTGTACTTCCTATACATGGTGCTCAACGGAGTGGTGCAGGTACCGGCATTCCCGTTGTTCACGGAACTCTTCCCGCGGTCGGTTCGGTACACCGGCGTGTCCCTCGGCTTCAACATAGGCACCATCGCCGCAGGCGGCACCGCGCCCTATGTTGCAGCCCAGCTCGTCGAGTCGACCGGAAACAGCATGTCCCCTGCATATTGGGTGATGGGAGTCTCCGCAATCGGCGTCGCCACCGTGCTGACGATCCGCGAAACAGGGAAGTCCTCGCTCCCCGTTTGATAGCCCGATATGGGCCGCGGCGTCGGCTCGGGCGATACATCAGTCCAACTCGCGTCGTTGGGAGACCGGCACGGATATCGACGAACTAGTCGTGTAGCAGAGGTCCCGGCGCAGGGTGGCACGACTCGCATGCCCTACCCAACAACAATGTTGGGTAGGGGGGTGTATGGCGGGGTGAATGACGAGGCAAGAGCCGACGATCGAATCGAAGGCCGAGACCTCCAGGTGATCGGTGTCCTGTTGGTGGCCAGCTTCGTGGTGATCCTCAACGAGACGGTAATGAGCATCGCCATCCCGGTCCTCCAGGTCGACTTGGGCGTACATCCCAGCGTGGGGCAGTGGCTGACGACCATATTCATGCTCACGATGGCGGTGATCATCCCGCTCACCGGCTATCTCATCCAGCGCATCCCCACGCGCACCTTGTTCGTGCTCGCCATGTCGCTGTTCACGGCGGGAACGCTGATCGCGTTCCCCGCACCAGGCTTCGGTGTGCTGGTTCGCCCGCATCGTGCAGGCATCCGGGACAGCCCTCATGCTGCCGCTGCTGATGACGACGACGACGATCATGACGCTGGTGCGACAACGTTGGCGTCAATCGACGCAATGACTCCTGTGTGGATGAATCCGAGGGCGTCGATCGTCTCCGCGGTGTGCGTATCGGAACCGGTCGCGGAGAATAGACAAACTAATCGTCACCCGAGATCCGATGAAGCACGGCAGCCGACGGACTTCGACGATCTTCGCGGCTTCGAGGACGCCGACCAGATGACCCACCGACCCGCGTTCGTGCCGCCACAGACCCCGCCCCTTGTCCTCGTCGGGGCGCAGACGTACGGGCGGAAGCGAACGTCCCCTCTCTGTGGACTCGGCGGGATTGGTTGTGCCTGCTCGCGTTCCGGCCTGGTTAGCCGCTGTTCCGCCTGCGCCTGACCGCGGGCAACCTCGCCGAGCCGGTCTATCACCACCGCAAGAACCACGCGCGCTACTCCGACGTCCAGGTCGGGCCTGCGACCGCATCATCTGGATAGCCCCGCCCGGCCGCGTCGCCGGATGCCTGATCGATCCCGACCCCGCGTCCACCGTGCTTGTCGATCTCTAGGACGGGCCTGGCTGAAGGCGAGGTATCACGGGGGCGGTGTCCGTGCCGTAACGCGACGACACCACAACACGGACACCGTACTTCACCGGGTGCGGCTCGTTCGTTCGGAGCGGGTTTCGTCGACGAGCACCGCAGTCCTCGCGTCGTCGAGTACGACTCCGTAGTCGCGAAGTGCCCCGTCGGGCGTGATCTTGCCGTCGAGGACGTCGTCGAGGACGAGTTGCAGATCGCGGGTAAGCGGGTCACCGTAACCACCACCGCCCGCTGTGACCTGTCGGTGCCGGTCGCCGGCACCGACAGCGCGGTGTGGCTTGGACGGAAGCAGTTCCTCGTTACTCGCGCCGAGGTTGAGGACGTTCGCCGACGAGGCGCCGCTACCTCCGCCGTTCAGTCCGTAGGGCTGGGAGGTGCGCCGGTCGGACCGGATCTGAATGGTGGTGTTGTCGTAGAGCAGTGTCATGTCTCGGTAGGTCGACAGCCCTCCGCGGAACTGTCCGGCGCCACCGGTGTCGGGCAGGTAGCCGTATCCGTCGATTCGAAGGTGTCCGGACTGTTCGAGCTCTTCGATCGGTGTGTTGGCCAGGTTGGCGCCCAGGGGGCTGATTGCGTCGTTTCCGTCGCCGGTGGGGGTGGCGCCCCAGGAGCCACAGAGGATGTCCCAGAGGACGATCGAGGTTCCGTTTGGTTCGGTGACGCCGACCGCGACGGAGTTTGGGCCACCGTCACCCGCTGCGGGGACCCGGTCGGGGAAGGCGGACGCGAGCGCTCCGAGGACGGTGTCGATGATGCGGTAGGCGACCAGTCCGCGGGCACCGCGCGCGGCCGGGCGTCGCCCGTTGAGAATCGAGGCGTCGGGGATGATGAAGGTGAACGGGCGGTAGAAGCCGCTGTTGGCAGGGATGTCCGATCCCAGTGCGCCTTGTAGTGAGGCGTAGGACGCCGAGCGGGTGAAGGATGCTGTCGCGTTGAGTGCCGAGGCCACCTGCGGGGAGGACCCGGTGAAGTCGAAGGTGATGTCGCTGTCGGCGATGGTGATCTTGACCCTGAACGGGATCGGGCCGGATCCGAGGCCGTCGTCGTCGATCGCGTCCTCGAATGTGTACTCGCCGTTGGGTGCGTCGTCGAGCGCTTTTCGGACCAGCAGTTCGGAGTAGTCGAGTAGTTCGTCGGCGAGGTGATCGAATTCTTCGATTCCGTATCGGGTGACTAGCTCGCGGATGCCTTTGCTGCCGGCGTGGCAGGCGGCCAGCTGTGACTCGAGGTCGCCGCGCAGCATTTCCGGTTCGCGCACGTTGCGGAGGATGAGGTCGTAGAAGGTCTGGTTGGTTACCGATGCGTCGACGAGTCGGGACGGCGGAATCTGGATGCCTTCGGCGAAGATGTTTGTCGATTGCACGGCCATGGAGCCGGCGGCCCATCCGCCGACGTCGGCGTGGTTTACGACGGTGACGGCGAACCCGACTAGCTGCCCGATGGGGGAGTCGGTGAAGATCGGGGCGATCGCGAAGATGTCGGGCAGGTGCATGCCGCCGCGGTCGGGGTCGTTGAGGAGGTAGATGTCGCCTTCTTGGAATGTATCGGCGAATTCGGTGAACACCGCTTCCATGGCGTCTGGAATGGAACCGAGATGCACGGGACAGGTGTTGGCCTGAGCGATGATTCGTCCGCGAGCGTCGCAGAGTGCGGCGGAGAAGTCCATGCTGGATGCGACGATTTGTGAGTGCGCGGTGCGAAGGATCGTGATGGCCATTTCGTCGGCGAGGCCGGACACAGCGTTGCGGAAGACTTCAAAGGTGGCTGCGTCGCGGATCGTGGGGCTCATTTCGTTACCTCGTCGTGGGTCGATGTCCAGGTGATGATGATGTTGTGGAACTTGTCCAGGTGTGCGGTGGCGCCGGGTGGGACCAGCACGGTCGAGTCCATGTCCTCGATGATTAGGGGGCCGAGACGGGGTTGATCCGTCAGGTGGAAGCGTGAGATCACCGGGGTGCCGACGTCTTCGGCGAAGCGGCACACTCGCGAGGACTCCTCGAACGCGGGAATGCTGTCCGAGGCGAGGGCCTGGTCGATGGTGACCGGGTTCGGAACGAATCCCCGTACACGGACGTTGACAATCTCGGTCATCTCGTCGGTGCCGGAACGGCCGTAGGTCTTGTGGTGCTCGGCGTGGAAGCGACCGTATGCCTCGCGGATCAGATCTTCGTCGACTGGTCCGTCGGGTAAAGGGATTCGCAGATCGAAGCGCTGCCCGTGGTAGCGCATGTCGAGGATGCGCTCGATCTGAACGGTGTCGGTGTCGATGGTCGTGTTGGTGAGTTTGCCCGTCACGTGCTCGACGAGGTCGTCGAAGGCCCGGCCCAGTTCGCTGGGCTCGGCGTGTTCGGCGCGGTACGGGGCAACGAGCTGGTACTCGGTGTCTGCAACCAACAGTCCGAGGCTGCTGAACAGGCCGGTGTGAAGCGGCACGATGACGGTGCCGATCCCGAGTTCGCGGGCGAGGGATGCGCCGTAGAGGGGCCCTGCGCCGCCGAACGCGACCATGACCGAATCCCGTGGGTCACGGCCACGCTCGCTGGTGACCGCTTTGACGGCCTTCGTCATGCTTGAAATCGCCACGTCGTAGGCGCCGCGGGCGGCGGCCCGAGGCTCGCGGCCCAGCGGGTGTGCGATGGTCTGGAGAACCTTGTCTGCGAGTTCGGGCTGGATGTGCACGCGACCGCCGGCAATCGCGTGGGGGTTGAGGTATCCGAGAACGACGTTCGCGTCGGTCAGGGTGGGTTGGTTGCCGCCCTCGCCGTAGCAGGCCGGTCCGGGGCGGGATCCGGCGCTTTCCGGGCCGACATGCAGGGCGCCGGCGTTGTCGACGGAGACGATACTGCCGCCGCCGGCACCGACTTCGGCGATGTCGATCGACGGGACTCGGACTGCGTATCCGGCGCCCTTACCCAAACCGCGGCTGATGTTCATTCCTCCGCCGACCTCGTAGTCGTTGGCGACGAACGGCTGGCCGTTCTCGACTAGTGACGCCTTGGCGGTGGTCCCGCCCATGTCGAAGGCGACGACATTGTCGAGTTCGAGGAGTTGGGCGAGCTTCTGCACCGCGATGACTCCGGCGGCGGGGCCGGATTCGATGATCTGTGCCGGACGCTCGACCACTGAGCTTGCGTCGAGGAGGCCGCCTGAGGATTGCATGATCGAGAACGGGGCGATCATGCCCTGCTTGTGCAGATTGTGGCCAAGTTCGGTTACATAGTCGTGGACGATGGGGCCGACGTAGGAGTTGACGACGGCGGTGCTGCTGCGTT
Organism: Rhodococcus sp. P4_B6; assembly: GCF_056402215.1. NCBI lineage: Bacteria > Bacillati > Actinomycetota > Actinomycetes > Mycobacteriales > Nocardiaceae > Rhodococcus > Rhodococcus sp. P4_B6. The sequence continues at coordinate 21,354 of NZ_JBFUHV010000068.1, forward strand.
CGAACTCCTGCATTTCCGGGGAGATGTCGACCGATGCGGTGACGTACACGTCGGGAAGCAGGTCGCGGAGCTGGTCGGCGACGTTGCGTTCTTGCTCAGGGACGACGTGGGAGTTGAGTAGGCACACTGCGACCGCTTCGATCCCGTCTGAGCGGAGCTGTTCGGCGAGTGTTGCGACCTCCTGCGGGTCTACTGGTCGTTCGATGTGACCGTCGGCGAAGATGCGCTGGTCGAGTTCGTACCGGTGCCGACGCCGCGCCAGTGGTGTGGGCTTCTTCCAGGACAGGTCGTAGAGCAATGGCCGCCGCAGCCGACCGATCTCGAGTACGTCGCGGAAGCCCTTGGTGGTGACCAGCGCGGTGCGTGAGCCGCGCATCTCCAGGATGGCGTTGGTGGCGACGGTCGTGGCGTGCAACACGGCAGCGACCTGGGTCGTGTCGACTCCGGCCTCTGCTAGCGCGGCAGTGGCGCCGGTGATGACTCCGGTGCCGAAGTCGGGAGGCGTCGAGAGCACCTTCATCGGCACGATGCGAGCTTCGGGGCCGAGCGCGAGGACATCGGTGAAGGTGCCACCGATGTCTGCGGCCACCAGCCATTGCCCATCTGAGGTCGGGGTTTGGGTGTTGTGGTGCGAAGCCATGTCTCTCCTGGAGTGGATGGTTTTCTGAGGAAGGGCGGGGGCAGCAGGTCGGGGCCGGGCCGCCGGTTGTGTGCCGCGTCACGCTAACCCTAATCCTGGCTTAAGATATTTACAACTAGTGGTTGAGATATTTATGGAAGCGCTACTCATCTCGGGCCATCTCTGGCTCGTAACGGGTGACGCAGTGCTCCGCCGCTCTGCAGTCGGTGGGCGTGCCTCGCCGATCCGCCCCACTGGACGTCCGCGCGGTGTCCGCGAGAACACCAGTCCTCGGGGCAGGTGTGGCGGGTCGAGCGAGACTCGTTCTCTCTCAAAGCGACTCGTGTATCAGTGCAAGGCTGGGGGGCAGGCGGCCGCAGTGCTCCGCGGACGTGGCTTAGTGACGCGCGGCGTCGATGCGGGCGTCGGCGACTCGGTTGGCAGCGGCGCCGGCCGAGACACCGTCGAGGGCGGCGACGTCGAGAATTTCCTGCACCGTGTCGAAGATCTTCTCCACGCGGGGGGTGACGTCGGCTGCGGACTTGTGCTCGAGCTCGCCCGCCATCTGGATCAAACCGCCCACGTTTGCCACGAAGTCCGGCACCCAGGTGATGCGACGCCTGGACAGGGACTGTTCCACGGTCGGGTCGACCAGTTGGTTGTTGGCGGCCCCGCAGACGATGGTTGCCGACAGGTCGCGAACGCTCTGATGACTCAGGGTCGCTCCAAGGGCGCAGGGGGCGTAGATGTCGAGCGGCGAGGAGATCACGCCGGTCGCCGGTGTGAGGTCCGGGAAGGCCTGGGTGGCGCGGTTGAGCGCATCGGCATTGATGTCGCAGGCTACAACGGACGCGCCGGCTTCGGTCAGGAGACGGATGAGGTGATATCCCACCTTCCCGGTTCCCTCCACGCCAACCAGCCGCCCCGCTAGGTTGGCGGATCCCCACGTGGATGCGGCCGCGGCGCGCATCGAGTGGAAGACGCCGAGCGCGGTCAGTGGTGCACTGTCGCCGGAGCCGCCCGCCGCCACGTTGCGGCCGGTTACGTGGTGTGTGTACTTGCCGATGACGTCCATGTCATCCGAGGTGGTCCCGACGTCGCTGGCGGTAATGTAGCGGCCGCCGAGGGTTTCGACGAAGTGGCCGTACGCCGCGAGTAGTGCCTCGGATTTGAGCGTGCGGGGGTCGCCGATGATTACCGCCTTGCCGCCGCCGAGCGGCAGTCCGGCAGCGGCAGCCTTGTAGGTCATGCCCTTCGACAGCCGGAGGGCATCGGTCAGCGCCGCCTGCTCGTCGGCGAAGGGGTAGAACCGTGTGCCTCCGAGAGCCGGGCCGAGAACGGTGGAATGGATCGCAATGATCGCCTTCAACCCGGATTTCACATCCTGGCAGAAGACGACTTGCTCGTGAGGTGAGTCCACGAAGTCGCGACGGTCGAAGACGAAGGTGCGGTGGACATCTCCGACGGTGTCGTGGCTGGTCAAAGTCATGTTCGTGACCTATCTGGGGCGGCGCCGGATGAGACCGTCGCCATCGGTCGTGTGGACCGGAGTTGGTTGGCTGGGTGTGCCAAGCAGGCCAATGCTTCGCGGTATCATCGTGAGATACTTAAAGATCCTTGCAAATATCCTAACCAGAAGTTACGGTCGTCACAAGGCTGCAAATGGGTGTGTCGTTGCGACTTCCCGCGTGGCAGGCCAATCGACCGCCTGCGCTGCGCCTTTCCGACGTGATCGAAGCTTCGAAGGAGTTCTCATGCTCGAACGACTACCTGCGCTCGCACTATCCGACCGTGCCCAGGTCCGCCGGCGCGCCGGCCAGGAGATGGTCCCGATGCGCGGTGTCCCGATGTTGCCGATGCCGCCGCATGTCGTCGATGTTGTGTCGCGGGCGACGCCGGAGGTCTTTCCGCGTGACAGCCGAGGATCGCTCATCTTCAAGACCGCGGTCGCTGAACATTTGCGGGAAGAGTTCGCCTTGGCCGTGAATCCGGACCGGGAACTGCTGGTCACGCACGGCGCTCAGCACGGGCTCAGCGTCGCATTGCGTGCGCTGCTCGTGCCGGGTGACGAAGTCCTGATTCCTGCACCCTCGTACTTTTTCGACGGCACCGTGCGGCTGGCCGGTGCGGTGCCGCGGTACGTGCCGTCCGTCGAATCCGACGGCTGGCGGCTGCCTCTCGACCAGATGGAGGCTGCGATTTCGCCCCGGACCCGGGCCATCCTCCTGTGCAATCCCAACAACCCGACGGGGACCGTGCCCACCCGGGAAGAACTGACCATCGTGCTCGATCTTGCCCGCCGGCACGGCTTGTACGTGTTTGCCGACGAGTCCTACGAACGGTACGTGCACGAGGGACCCGGATACGTGCCGCAGATGTCCCTCGTGGACACCTACGACCAGCTCGTCACGTTGACCAGCCTCAGCAAGAACTACGCGTTCACGAGTTGGAGAGTGGGCTACATCCACGCGAAAGCGGATCTGATCGACATCATCCATGCGGCACTGGAGTGGGATGCGATCAACATCGGTGACATCCCCCAGCTGGCCGCCGCGGCTGCGATCAGCGGACCCCAGGATTGGCTCGACCGTGAATTCTCCACGTTCCGGACGCGCCGTGACCTTCTCCTCGAAGGCGTTACGGCGGCAGGCTTGACGGTGGTCACTCCGCAGGCGGGAATCTTTGCTTTCGTGAACTTTTCGCCGCTTGGAGTCACGGGAGTTGAACTCGAGGAGTCGTTGCTCGACGCGGGCATTACCGCGCTCAGCGGTGACCGTTTCTTCGGTCCCGGGTCATGCGCGCGGGTGCTGTACGGGGGAACCGCGCCAAGTCTCGTCCAGCTCGGGCGACAGTTGAAAGTATTGGCGCACCGCGTAAGCGCGTAGACGCCAGGGGGCCTTGTTCACATGGTTTCCGTGCGAATAGGGGCCCTTAGTTCTCAATCGGTACGTCTACTCGCGACGCACCGAAATGGCTAACGCGGCACGCGGGCGTCGTCGACGGCGGCGGTCGGGATGACGGGAACCCGAATTTCGACCGAGGTCACTTCTGGGCTGGTTGTGAGGGCCTGCAGGATTTCTCGCCGCGCAGACTGAGTGCGGACCTTCATCGCTGCTCGCGCTGCCTCGGGATCCCGGTTGATGATGGCATCGACGACCGCCCGGCGCTCTTCAGTCCTGAAGGGGGGCATCTCGGGTTCGAGCATGACCGCGAGCCGGCCGATACGTTCGATCTCGTCGAAGACGTCGATGATGCTCGCGGCCAGTCGATCGTTGCCGCATCCATTGGCGATGATGGCCTCGAACTCGTAGTTGGCCCGCAGCCTATCGTCGAGGTGGGGGCCGCCGAGTTGTCCATAGCCGTCATCTACGCACAATTCGACCAGCCGGGTTCGGTCCTTCTCGGACAGGCCCTTGGCGGCGGTGAGCGCCGCGGCCTCACTCTGGAGGATTGTGCGCATGTCGCACAGATCGGCTACATCGCTGAGAGTGATCGACGAGACGACATATCCTGCCCGGCGGATCGGGACGACCAGACCGTCGCGGTGGAGCCGTGCCAACGCTTCCCGCACTGGGGTCTTGCTCAGTCCCCATGCGGCTGCGACCTGCTGCTCGGTGAACTGCTCGCCGGGCTTGCGCGCGAGTTCGATGATCTCTCGTTTGAGGCGCTGATATGCCTGCTCCATCAGGTTCGATCCGTCGTGAGCGGATTGGATCAAAGCTGGCTCGAACTTCATAGCGTCTCCTCCACTGCACTTTCAGATACCAGTTCCCATCGTAGAGGTAGGCCAGCCACACGATAAGTATCCTAAAGTGCTATTGAAAATATCTTAACTTGCCTCTACTGTCGTGATACAGGCCACAGCGAGCGGCGACCCGAGTCAGGCTCGACTGCAGCAACTCGACTCGGTCAGCACCGCCACGGGCCGCGTCGTATCTGAAAACCGGGTTGGTCCAATCGCCACACACAGAGTCCTCGTGCTGGGCACTGCGGCTGCGAGATAATGCTCGCAGCGGGACATGGCCAGCCATCCTCCCAATGAAAGGCCCAGTCATGATCAATGACGGTGCTGTCGTCACACTCGATGACGAATCCGAACACCGCATGTGGCGCAAGGTCGGATTCCGAATCCTTCCGCTGGTCGGTGTCGCGTACATCGTCAGTTACATCGACCGGGCCAACCTCGGTTACATCGCCAAGCCGATGGGCGCGGACCTGAGCATGACCTCGGCTCAGATCGGGCTGGCGGCGGGCCTGTTCTTCATCGGATACATCCTTGTCGAAGTACCCAGCAACATGATGCTGCACCGATTCGGCGCGCGACTGTGGATCAGCCGCATCATCGTCACCTGGGGAATCATCACTATGTTGACCGGGGCGGTTCACTCCGCCAGCCAGCTGTACATCGCACGAATTCTGCTCGGATTCGCCGAGGCCGGCCTGGCCGCCGGAATCCTGCTCTATCTGACGTTCTGGTTCCCCAAGAAGCAGCGCACATGGGCGATGTCGACGTTCTTCCTCATGATTCCGCTGTCCGGGATCCTCGGCGCACCGGTCGCGGCTGCGCTCCTGAGATGGGGACAGAGCGTATTGGGCATCGACGGCTGGCGTTCACTGTTCGTCGTCGAAGGTGCGGTCACCGTCCTCGTCGGCATCGTGATCCTGCTCTTCCTCCCGGACCGGCCCTCGAAGGCCAAGTGGCTCAACGCTGCAGAAAAGGCGCACATCGAAGGTGTCCTCGCGCACGAGACCGAACAAAGCATCGGCCACGGTGCACTGACCGACATGCGGCAGGCACTGCTCGACAGGAAGGTGTGGGCGCTCGGGTTCTCGTTCTTCGCGATCGTATTCGGGCTCTATCCCATTGCCTTCTTCCTGCCGACGATGATCTCCAACCTCACCGAGACCATCGGGTCCGCCGGGAACGTGTCCAGCGTCTTGCTCGCCGCCATTCCGTCTGTTGCAGCCATGGTGGCAATGGTGCTGTGGGCGCGGGTCGCCGCGAAGAAGTCGATCATTTTCTCCACCACCGTGCCGATGGCATGCGGTGCGATCGGACTGGTCGCCGCGACGTTCACTCAGAACGGCGTGCTGTTCATCATCGCCGTCTGCGTGAGTGTCTCGGGCATCTACACCGCGATCCCTCAATTTTGGCGCCTGCCGGCACTGAGTATGACCGGCGCGGCCGCGGCCGCCGGTATCGGCCTGATCAACTCGATGAGCAACCTCAGCGGATTCATCGGGCCCTACATGACAGGTGCTATCGAGACGGCCACCGGCAGCTACACCTACGCACTGCTGACCATCGCCGTCATCATAGTTCTGGGCATCGTGGTTCTGCTTTCCGCTGGGCGGCGTGCGGAACGAATCGGCAGCGAGGAGGGTGATACCTCCATTCCCAGCGACGTGACCGAGCCCCGACTCCTTACGGAGAACAAGTGACCTCCAGTCGAAACGTTGGACTGATAGTGGGCGATGTTCAACGCGGAATCATCGCCCAATTCGGTTTCGCCCGCCAAGTTCTCCCCACGCTCGAACACGTGATTCCCGCTGCCCGAGCGCACGACATCGATGTGATCTTCCTGCGAGCGGGATTCCGTGCAAACGGGGCGGATATCAACCCTCGAAACACTCTGTTCCAAAACCTGTTCGAGATGGGTGAAGTGTTCGACGCCGACTCGCCCAGCACCGCCATCGAGCCGGGCCTCGGACCGAAAAACGGCGACACCGTCGTCCTGAAGAGGCGGACGAGCGGGTTCTTCGGAACTGAACTCGATCTCGTTCTCCGCAGCAAGAACATCGATCACATCGTCATCTGCGGTGTGGCCACCGGCGCTATGGTCGCGGCCACCGTCTTCGCCGCATCCGACCTCGACTATCGTATTACCGTCCTGCGCGACGGCTGCGCGGACAGTGACCACTCCGTCCATAATCTACTGATGGACAAGCTCTTTCCATCACGAGGTGTACAGGTATTGAACGCCAAAGAGTGGATCGACGCCCTCCGAACACGACAGAAACGATGACGCGGCGGGACACGATCCGATCACGTGCCGCAGCCTCCCCACCTTCGATGTAGATGCGTCCGCCGCGATCCGGCTTCAGACGAAGAAAGACGACGACAACATGACTCAGTCCATCGAACCTCACCTGAGGCCCCACGACCTCGCTGATCGATATCGATCCGGTACCGGGCCGGTCCTGCTGACCGGTGTGCAGGCAATCGCCCGCGGCCGGGTCGAACTCACCGACCGACTCGAGGGCGGGGAGCCGCCGGTGGTGAAACCGTCCGCCACCGACGGCGAGACGCGCCTGGACATGCTGTCGATCGAATGCGAGGACACCAGCGCGATGGTGCCTCGGGTGACGGCGATGTTCTTCCGGCTGGGAGTCGAGCTGAGAGATTTGTCGACCTGGAGATCGGTGCGAGCGGAGGCCAGGCAAGGCGTCGTCGTCACTATCCGGATCCCGAGACACCTTTCACCGGAAACGCTCGTCAAACGCTTGAATCGGCTGATCGGGGTCATCAAGCTCAGGCACGCGGATTCCATTCTCGACGTCCCACCCTGCAGCACCTGCGTAGAGGTGGGGGCAACCGGTCATTTCGTCGAGGGCGTCGCGCTACTCGGAATCGAGTTCCGGGCGGCAGTCCTCGACTACACCCGCAACTTCATCATTCTCCGCTTCTCCGGACCTCCGGACCATCTCGGCTCGGTCTTGGAGCGCCTCACCAAGCTCGGCGCCAAGAGGATGCCTGGGGACATCCGAGTGTCGACAAGACAAGTGACATCCGCGGTCCTGCTCGGCCGCATACCAAACCCGCCTGATCGGAGCAGGCTCATGTGACTTGAAGACATAGGGTGCGGGCGAACCTGCACGACCTCGCCTGTACGTCCACCCGTAGTGCCATCGACTGTGGGTGCAGGTCTCGTCCTACCAGCGGCGTCCACTGTCGCTCCAACCCCTCCAGAAGTTCTGTGGGGGCTAGCGATACCCTTAACCACACATCATTGACCGGCGGAGCATCAAACTTGCGCCAGCTCACCGGAAACCCAATCTCAGCGCGGTCGCGGCGGCCACCCGGTCGGTACCGAACGCAGAAATCTCGGCAACCATGTCCGACTTCGTCCCCGACAAGACACAACGCCACATCCCTCGGATCAAATCGGACCTGGACGCGGCCGGCTTCGACGACGCAGAGGAAATTGCGCGCGGCGGTTTCGGCGTCGTCTATCGATGCCGTCAGCCACACCTCGACCGGACCGTGGCAGTCAAGGTACTCACCAGCGATCTCGATCAGGCGAATCGTGAGCGTTTCCTCCGCGAACAACGCATCATGGGGCGCCTGACAGGCCACCCCAATATCGTCAACGTACTCGAAGCCGGCGTCACCAACGCGGGCCGACCGTTCATCGTCATGCCGTACCTGCCACAGAGCTCACTCGAGTCCCACATCCGGCGCGACGGTCCACTTCCGTGGACCGCGGTAATTAGCCTCGGGATCAACATGGCCTCGGCCCTCGAGACGGCGCACCAGAGCGGCATCCTCCACCGCGACGTCAAACCCGGCAACATCCTCTTCACCGACTACGGCGGACAGCAACTCACCGACTTCGGAATCGCACACCTCACGGGTGGGTTCGAAACCGGCGCCGGCACCCTAACCGGGTCACCGGCCTTCACCGCCCCGGAGATCCTGCTGGGCAAGCCTGCCTCGATCGCCGCGGACATCTACAGCCTCGGTGCCACACTGTTCTGTGCGCTGACCGGCCATGCCCCCTTCGAACGCCACAGCGGTGAGAAGGTGATCGCCCAGTTCGTCCGCATCACCACCGACCCGATCCCACGACTGGCCGGGCTGGGCATCCCCGACGACGTGTGCGCGGTAGTGGAAAGATCGATGTCCGCGAACCCCGCCAATCGCCCGACGACCGCAGCCGCACTCGGCGTCGCGCTCCAGCACACTCAGCGCCAACACGGATACCCCGTGGACGAGATGGCCTTGAATACTGCGCACCCCGAGCACAGAGAGCACACACCGCCCACCGAGGAGCCGATCGCAGACAGCGCCGCCCGCATCCAGCCTCGCTCCACTGTCGCCGAGGCACCGTCACCATCCAACACCGAGCCCACACACCCCGCGTTCGGGAACGCTCCCGGGAACCTCTCGGCAGAACTCACCAGCTTCGTCGGTCGCCGCCAGGAAATCGCCGCGGCACGCAAGCTGCTCACCACCGCCCGCCTTCTAACGTTGACCGGTATCGGAGGTGTCGGAAAGTCCCGGCTCGCGCGACGCATCGCAACGGACATTCGCCGCGTGTTCGACGACGCCGTCTGGCTCGTCGAACTCGGCGACCTGCACGACCCGGACTTACTCGCCGAGATCGTAGCCACATCACTGCGCCTGCGCACGGACACCGGACTACCCGTCGAGCACATCCTCATTCAGCACCTTGCCTCGCGCCGACTGCTTCTCGTGCTCGATAACTGCGAGCAAATCATCAGCGCAGTCGCGAGACTCACCGAGACATTGCTACGAGCATGCCCGGATCTGCGGATCCTGGCCACCAGCCGCGAGCCGATCGGCATTCAGGGCGAAGTCGCTCTGCGGGTACCACCATTAGGGATCCCGGAAGCGGACAAGGAGCCGTCCCTACGCGGGCTTCCCCAATACGACGCCGTGCAACTGTTCGCAGACAGAGCGACCGCCGCCGTGCCCACCTTCGCGGTCCGCGAAGACAACCGCGTAACCGTGACCCGGATCTGTCAGCGCCTCGACGGGCTTCCACTGCCCATCGAACTCGCCGCAGTCCGGTTGCGCGCCATGTCCGCCGAGCAGATCCTCGCGAGGCTGACCGACCGCTACCAGCTCCTGACCTCGGGCGGTCGCAACGCACCCACCCGCCAGCAGACCCTCCGGCTCTGCATCGACTGGAGTTACGACCTGTGCACACCGCAGGAACGAACACTGTGGAGCCGATTGTCCATATTCGCGGGCAGCTTCGAACTTGACGCGGCCGAGGCGATCTGCGGGCGCGACTGCGCTCCGCAGCTGCTGCTCGACCTGGTGTCTTCGTTGGTCGACAAGTCCATCCTCATCCGAGAAGACGCCGGGACGGTCGTGCGTTATCGGTTACTCGACACCCTCCGCGAATACGGTCGAGGCAAACTCCCACAGGCAGAGCTGGACGAGCTTCGCCGCCAGCACTGCGACTGGTACTCGCAACTGGCAATGCAGGCCGAAGCCGAATGGCTCAGCTCCTACCAGGCGACGTGGATCGCGCGACTGGACCGCGAACAAACGAATCTGCGGGACATGCTCGAATTTTGCCTCTCCGACGCTGCGGATACACCAGGTGTCGAGATGGACCGGAGTGGCGGACTGCGGACGGCAGCTGCGCTGTCGGTGTTCTGGCTCGCACGAGGACAATTCAGCGAGGGCGAACGCTGGCTCACCCGACTCCTCGCGCAGTCGACACCCGGACCCTCACACGAACGGGCAGCCGCGCTGTACTCCGTATCCATGTTCGCCGCCGCGCAGGGGCTGATGCCCGCAGCGCAGGATCGACTCGCCGAACTCAGACTCCTTGCCGACGAACTCAACAGCCCTTCACTCCGGACCCTGTCCACCCACGCAGCCGGATACCTCGCGCTCTACATTGGCCGGCCCTCCGACGCGATCGGAGACTTCGAAGACGCTGTCAGCAGCTTCGAACAGGAAGGAAACCTTCTCCGACAAGTCGGAAGCCTGATCGGACTGGCACTCGCCTGCGGACTGACCGGCGACGAGTCCCGGGCTGTCCGCTGCCATGAACGCATTATCGCGATAACCGAACCATTGGGTGAATCGATCTACCGGTCGTACTCGCGATGGGCGTGTGGGCTCGCGGTGTGGTTACAAGGTGACCCGGAGCGGGCAATGCAACTGATCCAACAAGGTCTGCGGTTGACGCGTCTCGTCGACGACCCACGCGGGTCCGCGTGGTGCCTGCAGACGCTGGCGTGGATTGTCGCCGAGCGGCGCGACGCCAGGCGCGCCGCGGTGCTATTGGGTGCTGCGGAAACGCTCTGGCAGGCGATGGGCAGACCCACGATGCAGTTTCCCAATCTTCGCCGCTACCAGCAAGAATGCGAGCGACGCGTCCAAGCCATACTCGGCGGCAAGGGATTCGAAACTGAATCCGCACGTGGCCGCTCACTCAAATCCGACGAAGCCATCGCCTTCGCCCTCGACGAGAAGCCCGAACAACCCGCTCAAGACAACGATCAGGGCGTAAGTTTGACACGTCGTGAATGGCAAGTGGCCCGCTTAGTGGCCGAGGGAATGACGAACAGGGCTATCGCCGATCGGCTGGTGATCTCACCCCGGACAGCGCAGGGGCACGTCGAGCATGTCTTGGTCAAACTCGGCTTCACTTCACGAGCGCAAATCGCAGCGTGGATCGTCGAGCGCGAGCAGACCCCTCGCCCCTGACCACGAGATCGTCCGCCTCCCTGCCCTCCCTCTGCCGGTCGGTGAGCGCCACGGCGGCAGACTTCACACGCCGAGTTCGTACCCGCGGCACAAAGCATCAAGAAGCCCGATCTGTTTGCAGCGGTATCTTTCGCGAAGCTGGGCTTCGGCGATCTTGCCGACGAATTCGTAACGAAATTCCGGTGGGGCAATGCGGAATCCAGGTAGTGGGTGGATCCGGCGGGCAACCACGGTGCAGAGCGATAGACCTCCCGCACGACGCCACCGTCGACCGCGAGTGCGAACTCGAAACTTTCAGCGCGACTCAGATCGACTCGCCATATTCCTCGGGTCGCGTCGTAGAGCGCGGCGAGCGCGTCGTTCGACGAGTCTTCGAAGCAGGATCCGAGGCGTTCTCGTGCCAGCGTGAGGCTGTTCGTCAGCGTAATCGGACAGTGGCGCGGTTAGCGGCAGGCAGGTGCGCAACGACGTTTAGGTATTCTGCGACGATCGAGTCGACGATGTCCGCGGCGCGCTCGATGGAGTTGATCAGTCCTGCCGATTGGCCTGCCTCGACCTTGCCGTCGATGGTGTCGCCGTGGAGGGCGGCGTCTTTGAGGGTGCTCGCAAGGAACTTTGACTTGCGGTCGTCGAGTGGAGCGCCTCCGTGTTCGAGTTCGAGCATCCGTTTGCTGAAGTCGTTGGACAGCATGCGGATCACGCCGAGGTCGCGTCCGACGACATCGGTATCGTCGATGGTCGCGTCGACGATACGTTGCCGGTAGGTGGGTGCCACGTTCGATTCGTGGCTGGCGATGAAGCGTGTGCCGAATTGTGCTGCGTCCGCGCCCAGGCTCAGTGCTGCGGCGAGACCGGCGCCGTCGGCGAATCCGCCCGACGCGACTAGCGGGATGTTGGGGAGGGCGTTTCGCACGGCCCGGACGATGACCATGGTGGAGACTAAGTCAGCCGGTGGGTGGCCGCCGGCTTCGCCGCCGACGACGATAAGTCCGTCAACGCCTGCGGTCGCCGCCTTTTCGGCGTGTTCTACGGTCGATACGACGTGTAGCCAGCGTGTACCTACGTCCCGGAGTCGGGCCAGGTGCTTCTTCGGCCCGCCTTGTGAGGCCACGATGATCGGCACCGGGTGTGTGACGAGGTGCTCGATGAACTCGTCGGCTCCGGGACGGTATAGGGGTAGGTTCACTGCGAATGGGTGGGTCGACTCCCGGAGCGCGGCTAGTGCCTTGACGAAGTCGTCCGTGCGCATTGGCCCGGCTGCGAGTACTCCGAGGCCGCCCGCCTCGGAGACGGCGAGGGGGAGCGCGGGAGAGGAGGATGCCCAGGACATGCCGGCTTGGACGACGGGGACCCGGATTCCGAGGAGTCGTGTGATTGGAGTGCTGATTTCGATGTCGGTCATCGTGATGCCTCCGCGACCGGATCGGCGGTGAGGATCTTGTTGGCGACGGCGACGGCGTCACTCTTCCGTACTTTTCCGCTGGCTGTCATGCCGATGGATTCGAAGTCGGTGACGATCTGTAGGTGGCGGGGGATCTTGAAGCCTGCCATGTGCTGTTTGCACCATTGCGTCAATTCGTCCTGATCGAGGGTGGAATCGACGCTGAGTTGGATGAACGCGAAAGGAACTTCGAGCAGTCGGGGGTCGGGGACACCGACGACGACGGCCTGGCGGATCGCGGGGTGTTTGTGCAGGATGTCTTCTACTTCTGCGGGTGCGACGTTTTCGCCGCCGACGCGGATGAGTTCTTTGGTGCGGCCGGTGAAGACGAGTCGTCCTGAGTCGTCGAGGTAGCCGATATCTCCGGTGTCTAACCAGCCGTCGTCGCTGAGGGCTGATCGGGTTTGCTCGGGAAGGTTGTAGTACCCCTGCATTACATTCCAGCCGCGGACGAGGATCTCGCCTCGGGTTCCGGGCCCGACATCTGCTCCGTCGGTGAGGGATCGAATACGTACCTCGACGCCGGGTTCGAGTGTCATCGCGGTACTGACACGGACCTCTTCCGGTTCCCACCAGCATGACTGCGCGACGTTCGGGGAGGCTTCGGACAGTCCGTACCCGACGACGCATTCGGTGGCGCCGAGAACATCGATCACCTGGCGCACGATCGAGGACGATGCGGCCACCCAGGCGCCGCGCAGATACAGGGTGCGTGTCCGGATGTCGGGGTGGCCGAGAATCATCAGGGCGATGGTGTCGTTTCCCGAAAAGTGCGTGCACCGCTCGTGTTCGAATAGTCGCAGCGTCTCACCGGGTTTGAAGCGATCCATTGTCACCAGTGTGCAAACGTGTTGAATGCACGCGAGGACGGACAGGCTCGAGCCGGCGACATGGAAGAACGGCCGGGCGCTGTGGAATCGGTCGGCGATGCGCAGGCCGAGGCGGCCGCCGGAGAAGAAGCCGTTGGCACACATGCTGCGGTGGGTGAGCAGAACACCTTTCGGGAAGGACGTGGTGCCCGAGGTGTACTGGATCAGCGCAACGTCATTCGGGTGTGCGACTGCAGCCGGAAGGGCGAGCCCTTTTCCGGCCGCCAGGAAGGTGTCCCATTGCTCGGCGCCTGTCGGCACATCGGAACCGATCACAACGACTGCTCCGAGGTCGGGAAGTTTGGGGAGGTCGCCAGCGGTGAACGGGCCGTCGATGCCGGGGGCGATCTGACGCAAGATGTCGATGAAGTCGACGCGGAGAAACCGGTCCGCGGTGATCAACAGCGCGGACTGTGACTGCCGGAGGACGTGGGCCATCTCGTCCGCTCGGAAACGTGTGTTGACCGGTACGACGACGGCGCCGAGAGCGGTCACTGCGAGGAAGACCTCGACCCAGCGTGGTCCGTTGCCGAGGCAGACCGCGACATGGTCGCCTTTTCGTACTCCTTGGGCTGCCAGAGCGGACCGGATGTGGTCCGATTGGGTAATTAGATCGCGATAGGTCACGCGCTCTCGGGAGGTCACGATGGCTTCGACATCGGGACCGATGGTGGCTGCACGCCGCAGCGCGTCGTGCGTAGTGAGGGGGCACACACCGTCGAGCGTGAAACTCGATGTGTTCACCGGGTGGTCCTTTCGTTGTGCGTCGCCATGAAGCGGTCGACACCGTCTTTCCAACCGCCGTCGGCGAGATTTTGTTCGATGGCGGCCATCTCGATTCGGATTCCGCGATCGAGGTCGGTTTCCGAGCCGAGGTCGATCGATCGTTTGGTTAAGGACATCGCCAGTGGGGGTGCAGCGGCGATGGATTTGGCGATGGAGTGACCGGTGGTTCTGAGGTCTTCTGGTTCTACGGTACGGATCAGCAGTCCTAGGCGTTCCGCTTCATCGGCCTCGAGTGCTCGGTTGGTGAAGAGTAGCTCTTTGGCACGTCGCTTCCCGATCACCCGTTGGAGTCGTTGGGTGGCGCCCACGGTGCCCCAATGTGCTTCAGGGAATTGGAAGGTGGTGTTGGTGGCGCCGATGATGAAATCGCACGCCATGGAGATCTCGCCGCCGGAACCGACGACGTTGCCGTGGACCAGGGCGACCACCGGTTGTGTGCAGGATTCGATGGCTGCGTAGGCGGCGAACGAGGCGACGCGTCGGCGGCGTACCCAGGCCGCGTCCTTGCCTTTGCGTTCTTTGAGGTCGGCGCCGGCGCAGAACGAGGGCCCGTTTCCGGCGACGAGGACCACGCGCACGGTCGGGTCGTTGCCGAGCTTGTCGAAGGCGTCGCGCAGCAGGTGGCATGTGTGGAGATCGATGGCGTTGCGTGCCTCGGGCCGGTTGAGTACGACTTCTGCGATGCCTGCCGTGATTTCGACGGTTACAGAGTCCGAGACCATGTCAGATCACCCCGGTGGCACGTAGGTTGGCGACGTCGTCCGGGGACAGGGAAAGGCGTTCGGTGAGGATGGTGTCGGTGTCGGCGCCGAGTACGGGGGGAACGCCGACCGCGGGGGAGTCGTACCCGGCGAGCACTAAGGGGGTGCGCAGGGCGGGGAAGGTTCCTTCGGTGGGGTGGTCGAAGGATTGCACGATTTGGCGAGCTCGGGCGTGGTCGGATTCGAGTGCTTCACGGACGGTGCGCACGGCGCCGACCGGGACACCCGCGCTGCGGAGTCGGTCGACGGCGTCGTGACGTTTGATCTGTCCGATCGCGCGCCGTAGCTCGGGCATGAGGTCGATCCGATTCGCCACCCGTTTCGCGTTGGTCGAGAAGCGAGGGTCGTCACCGAGACTGTGGAGTTCGAGTGCTTCGCACAGGGGTTTCCAGTGTTGGTCGGAGGCGCTGATGTGCAGCCACTGTTCGTCGGCGCACACGAACGCGGCCGATGGCACTCGGCCGGGGTGTTCGGTGCCGTTGCGGTGGGGATCCTCGTCGAGCGCGAAGATGCGGGCGGCCGAGAGAGCGGACAGGGCCAGCTGTGCGTCCATCATCGACACGTCCACGTAGCATCCGGCACCTGATTGTGCTCGCCCGACAAGCCCGGTCAACGCTGCAATCGTCACCCACAAACCGGAGGTGAGGTCGGAGACCGGAATTCCGGCTTTCGCGGGGGCCCCGTCGCCGGGGCCGGTCATCGACATGATGCCCGAGAGCGCCTGGAAGATGGTGTCGTAGCCGCGCTCGTCTCGCGAGGGGCCGGTCTGGCCGAAACCTGTGGTGGCGACATAGATCAATCCGGGATTGTCTTGCCGCAGTTGCTCGTAGCCGAGACCCAATGCATCCATCGTCCCGGGTAGGAAGTTCTCGACCACGATGTCAGCGGTGACAGCGAGATCGCGGACGATGCGCTGCCCGGCGGTCGATTTGAGATCGATCGTGATGGATTTCTTGCCGCGGTTGAAGGCGAAGAAGTAGGCGCTCTCTCCGGCCGGCAACCGCGGTTCGAAGGAACGGGACTCGTCGCCGCGGCCGGGTCGCTCGACCTTGATGACTTCGGCACCGAGTTCAGCAAGCGTTTGAGTGGCCAGCGGTGCGGCTAGCACGCGGGAGAAGTCGAGGATGGTGATGCCGTGGAGGGGTGTGGTCATCGTGTCTCCCGGAAGCTGCGCATGATTTGGTTGACGTCCCGGCCGGCTTTCATGGCGGAGTCGAAGGGGAGGTCGGCGACTCGGTAGAACAGTTCCTTGATTGCGCTCAGTGCCGCCGGGGAGTACTGGGACCAGCCGTGGGCGATCGACAGGCCGCGTTCGAGGGCCTGCTCGGGTTCGACGATGTCGTTGGCGAGCCCGTATTGGAGTAGTTCGTCGGCCCGCAGGAGGCGGCCGGTGCTGATCAGCTCGAACGCCAGTTTTCTGCCGAGGTGGCGCTGGATACCGGTCATCACGAGGGCGGGCACGATCGAATGCTTGACCTCTGGGTATCCGAATTTGATGTCGGTGGCGGCGACCATCATGTCGCAGGCGATCGCCAACCCTGCTCCGCCGCCCACCGCGGCGCCCTGGACGACGGACACGATCGGCTTGCTGATCTGTTGGGGAAGCATCTGTGTCCGCGCGGTCAGGTCGGCACGGAGAGCGACATTTTGGGCGTGATCGGGAGTCAGGTCGGTGAACTCCGACAGGTCGGCTCCGGCGCAGAATCCCCGGCCGGTGCCGGCGAGGACGACAGCTTTGACAGTGAGGTCGTGGTCGGCGGAGACGAGCGCATCGTGCAGAGCCTGTGTCAGGGCGGTGTTCAGGGCATTGAGCTTGTCGGGGCGGTTGAGCGTCAGGATGCGAACGGGGCCGTCGTCGACGAGGGTGAGCACCCGGGGATCGGTCAGAGGGGTGGCCGCGTCTCGGTCGAGTGTTGATTCAGACATTCAGTGGTTCCTTGTGTGTGCGGTCGAAGTCGGCCCGGGCGACCATGCTGTAGAGCGGCCGCCCAAGCGCTTCCTCACAGGCGGTGGATGCGCGGGCGAGGGCGTCGAGATCGAGGCCGGTGCGCACACCCATGGCCTCGAAGAGACTGACGAGGTCTTCTGTGCAGACATTGCCGGTCAATCCCGCCCCGTACTGGATGGTCGAGGGATGGCCCCCGACCCCGCCCATCGCCGAGTCGAAGTAGCGGACGCCAGCATCGAGTGYGGCGACGGCGTTCGCGATCGCGGTGCCTCGGGTGTTGTGAAAATGGGCGACGACGGCGAGGTCGGGGAACTCCCGCAGCAGTCGTGCGAAGAGCGTGCGGGTGGTGTGCGGTGTGGCGACGCCGGTGGTGTCGCCGATCGTCACCATCGAGGCGCCCAACTCCGCGAAGCGGGCGACGTCGGCGACGACCGAGTCCTGGGCGATCGAGCCCTCGAAGGGGCAGCCGAATGCGACGGATACCACTCCGACCATTGTGAACTTCCCGCGGGCGAGTTGCGTCATTTCGGTGACGTTGGCCCATTGGCGGGCGCGGCTGGTTCGCAGATTGCGCTGGGTGTGTGCCTCGCTCGCCGAGACAAGGAAGCTCAGTTCGTCGGCGCCGATTCCGTCGTCGAAGTCGGTGAGGGCCCGTTGGACGGCCTTGGGGTTGGGGCAGGTGTTCTTGAACCGGACGCCGGGGGTGCGGGGCAGTCTTGCCAGCACGTCGCGGACATCGGCGAATGCGGGCACCCGTCGGGGGTGGCTGTAGCTACTGGCCTCGATTCGTGTGAATCCGGTGGCGACGAATTGGTTGAGAAGGTCGACCTTGGTGTCGGTCGGCACGAATGTGGGTTCGTGTTGCAGCCCGTCGCGGGCGAAGCACTCGCAGAGGACAACTTCGTCGGTCATGCATTCCTGCCTCTCTTGGTATAGCAAGAATGAGGCAGGGTGTTGACTTTGTCAACACCTGGCGGTGCTTGGTGTGGTCACGAATCGGTGTGCTGCTCTTCTTCCTCGATGACGCGAGCCAGCGAAGTCAAGGTCTCGAGCGCCTGCTCGAGCGCACGAAGGTTTTTCGATCCGAGGTGTCGTTTGATCCGCTGATTCCGCGCGTTGGCTTCACCGATCAGTCCGGCGTAAAGCTCCTGTCCGGATTCGGCCAGGGAAAGCTGAGTAGTTCGACCGGCCCCAAAATCTTTGACGATGAGGCCGCGGTCGTATAGACCCGACACAACCCGGCTCATCTGTGCCTTGTCCAGTCCCGCGCGGCGTGCGAGTCGGTTCAATGTCAAGGGCGCCTCGGCGCCGAGAAGTGCCAGCGTGCGCCATTCTGCCAACGAGACGTCGAACAGGCGGCGATAACGGAGGGCGGCACTGCGGGAGAGCGAATTGCTAACGCGGGAGAGTCGATAGGAGAGCAACTCGGTGATGACGACCATATCGTCGGCATCGATATTGGTGGCGGCGGAGTCCTGGTGCACGACCATCCCTCCCTCTTCGCACGAACCTGATTGATCGATGCCGAACAATACCCGATTCGTGTGAGAAGCCTTTGGTGATATCGAACGCATCAGGGCCTTGTCCACGGCCTGGGGCGCGCCGATGGGATCATTCCAGGTATCGCGTCTGTGCAGGGTCGTAGGCGGGGGCATCGAAGCTGACGAACAGTGCGGGTTGGTGCCCATCGATGTAGTACTTGTGGGGAACCCCGGCGGGGATGGACACGAACGTGCCCACGTCGAGTCGTCGCTCCTCCGTGGGCGTCACGACCCGCGCGGCGCCCGAGAGCAGGATCAGAGAATGATCGGCATCGGGGTGGGCGTGGTTCTTCAGCTCGGTGAACATCTCGACCAAATTGACGCGCAATTGGTCCGACTTCGCCAGCGTCCACCCTCGGTCGCTGGGGTCATCCCACGTCGGAGTCGTCGAGATCAGTGCGTCCCTATTTCTGACTACGGCGGAGGCGGATGCCGACTCGGGCCCGAACGGGCCCGTCGAGAGGTTGTCGAACGCGATCTTCGGAACCTCGAAACTGACGAGGTCAGGCGGGCTAACCCCGATCGGCACCATCTGGAACGCGACTCCCGCCGGGACGTCGGCATAAGCCCCGATCGACGCCACTTCCTGCTGGTCGAGAAAGTCGAAACGGATGGCGCCGTCGAGAATGATGAACATGTGCCTGCCGGGACGGGCGGCGAGCGGCGTACCGTCCCCGAGGGTAATGAGCGCGCTGCGCGAGAGGTCTGTTTCGTGCATCGTCCACACTCGTTGCTGTGCAACGGTTCCCGACGGAGGACTGGCCATCAATTCCCTCTGCCGGATGATCAGTAGCTTAGCCGGGTCGGACGGGGCGGAAACCCGCACGCTCGATGAGGGTGTTGCTGTGCTGCAGCCGAGAAGGGACAGTGCTGCCGCAGATGTCGCCGTGGCGACAAACTGCCGGCGTGACTATTCCATCGTGTACTCGATTCTGTGAGGACGAAGATGGCGTGACGCTGTCGAGACAACGGGTCTGTTGACATGTCCTACACTCGCTGGGCATCCACGTGCGTGAACTCGTCGTGCACTATCTCGCCTCCCAGGACGGTCATCAGGGTTCGCATCTGCGGCAGTTGCGTGGCGGGTTGTGTGAGGGGATCGGAGTCGACGACGATCACGTCGGCCAGCCGTCCGGGAGTGAGGGTGCCTTTGTGGTCGTCGGTGTGTTCGAGGAAGGCTCCGGTGATCGTCCACGCCTCTAGTGCTTCGTGTGGAGTGAGCGTCTGCTGTTCGGTGAGGTGCGCGAGCTCATGATGGGCTCCGCCGGTGAAGGTGGCCATGCCGAGCTTCCAGTCCGGGTCAACGCAGGGGGCGTCGCTGCTGTCGGCGACGGTGACTCCGGCGTCGAGGAGACGCCGGACCGGGAACGCGTCGTTCCAGCGCGCTCGTCCGAGCGCTGGAAGCATCCCCGGGCCGCTGTGATACTTGAACAGGGATTGGGTGACGACGGCGATGTGGTGTTCCTTCAGGCGTCGCGGCGCGTCTGCTGAGAGCACGGTGGCGTGGATGAGGGCATGCCGGGCGTCGGGCCAAGGATCTGCTTCCTGGGCGTCGGCGATGGCGTCGATTGCGGCGTCGGCCGCCTTGTCCCCGGTGACGTGAATCTGGACGTTCAGGCGGTGGCGGTGGGCGCGTGTGACCATCTTCGTCAGCTCGGTGCGTCGTGTGTCGAAGTCGGTGCCGGCGACGACGAGATCGCCGGTCTCTCCGTCGGGGTAGGGATGGTGCATGCAGGCGGTGCGGGCGCTGGGGACGCCGTCGGCGAACAGTTTGATGCCGCCGATCCGCACCCAGTCGTCGCCGAGGCCGGTGGTGGCTCCTGAGAACTCGAGTGCCTGGGCGAGTGTGGCGTCCGACGAGCTGGTCGAGGGCCAGTCCCAGTGCAGCAGAGTCGATATCCGTACGGTTGCTCGTCCTTGCCGTCGAAGTTCGACGTAGTCGCGGAGCAGTTCCGGCCACACGACCGGGTCGGTGATACTGGTGATGCCCTGGGTGTTGAGGAAGGCCATGGCGTCAACGATGGCGTCCAGTCGGCGATGTCGGTCAATGTGCGGGATGTTTCGAGTGACCAGGGCGCCGGCGCTTTCGAGGAGCCATCCGGTGGGATCGCCCGCATCGTCGCGGACTATGCGGCCGCCGACCGGATCCGGTGACCTGCGATCGATGCCCGCGCTCTCCAGTGCGGCGCGGTTGGCCCACACGCTGTGGAGTGAGTCGTGGTGTAAGACTACCGGGGTGATCGATCCGTCGATCTCCAGGTCACGCCAGTGCGGCATCCGTGAATTGTCGACGAATTCGTTGATCCGTTTTTCGTGCCATGATCCACCGACCAGCCACGCGTCATCGGTGCGATTGAGGGCTTGGGAGAGTGCGGCCCGGATGTCGGTGATCGAGGTCGCGGCGTGCAGGTTCAGGCGAGAGGGCATCCTCGATTCCGCGAACAGTGCCAAGTGCAGGTGGGCGTCGTTGATTCCTGGGATTACGCACGCGCCCGCCAGGTCGATGACTTGGGTTGTGGGTCCGATCCACGGCGCGAGGTCGGGGTCGGATCCGACCGCGACGATCGTCTCGTCCCGAATCGCGAGGGCGGTGGCGACCGGCATGGTGGGGTCGAGGGTGCGGATGATGCCATTTCGGAGTACCAACGTGGCCGAGTAAGAAGTATGCATTGTCACCATCCGCGGGTAAGGACGCCGTCGAGGGCGTCGACGAAAAAGTCTGCGTGATCCCTGGTGAAGGTCAGTGGGGGTTTGATCTTGAGGATGTTCCAGTGCGGGCCGGTGGGATACACGAGTACTCCGTTGTCTTTCATCCGATTGCAGATCGTGAGCGTTTCGGTGCTGGCGTGCTGTTTCGTGACGTCGTCGAGGACGAATTCGACGCCGCTGTAGAAGCCTTGTCCACGAACATCTCCGATCAGTGGGTGGCGTTGTCCGAGTTCGCGGAGCGCTTGACGGAGGTACTCGCCGGTGGTGTCCGCGTTCTGTTGCAGCTCTTCGTCGGCGAGGACGTTGAGGACTTCATGGGCGACGACGCAGGCGGTCGGGTTGCCGCCGTAGGTAGAGAAGAATCGTCCTGTTTCGTCGAAGCGTCGGGAGTGGGCTCGGGTGGTGACCATGGCGGCGACGGGGAACCCGTTGCCCATAGATTTGCCCATGGTGACGAAGTCGGGCACGACCTGGGGTCCCTGCGTTTGGAAGCCCCAGAATGCGGAGCCGAGGCGCCCGAATCCGACCTGGACCTCGTCCGCGATGGTCAAAATGCCGCGTTCGCGTGCGGCGGCGTGGATGGGTGCGAGGTAGTTCGGGGGGAGTACGATCTGGCCGCCGCCGGCGAGGAGTGCTTCGTAGATGAAGGCGGCTGGTGGGCGGCCCTCGGCGATGAGCCGATCGAAGTCGGCGATCACCTCGCGCGCGTATTTGGTGCCGGCATCGGGGTCGTCGTAGCCGTATGTGCCGTGGTACCGGTCGGGATTCGGCACGGCGTGTGTTGTATCCGGTTTTCCGTAGTGCTTGTACCGAGCCGGGCTGACGTCGGAAACGACGCTGGTGTACCCGTGGTAGGCATCCTCGATGACCACGATGTCGTCGCGACCGGTGACATGGCGCGCCATGCGGAGGGCGAGGTCGTTGGCCTCGCTGCCCGAGTTGAGCATGTAGACGACGTCGAGTCCGTCGGGAAGGGTGTCGACGAGGGCGTCGGTGTAGTCGGTGAGGGCATCGTAGACGAATCGGCTATTGGTCTGGAGCCGTCCCAGTTGCCGTGCGGCCGCGGCGGTCAGTCGTGGGTGACAGTGCCCGAGGAGGGTGACGTTGTTCAGCGCGTCGAGGTACCGGTTGCCGTTCTCGTCGAAGAACCAGCAACCGTGGGCGCGCACCATGTCCAAGGGTTCTTCGAAATAGGTCGGATGGGTTCGGGGGAGATGCGCGGCCCGGCGGGTGAGACTGACGGGCAGTCGCGCGGACCATGATCTGGTTGTGTTGTCCGGGCCGAGTAGTGCACTGGCGTCTGGCGCGAGTTGCTCGAGAACGTCGATGTCGGCGTTGGAGCAGAACCAGGGGACGGCGGCGGTGTCGGGGTCGACGGTCAAGAGTTGCGCGAGCATCGGGGTCGCCGGGTCGGTTGTCCGTCCGATGCGGGTTCCGGCGTCGACGTGGCCTGTCGGGGTGTCCACGAGTCCGCGATACCGGGTCCATACCGGTGCGCCCGTCGGTGTGTGGTCGACGATGAGGTCACCGTTAGCGCTGATTCGGGCGTCGCCGGCCAGGGGCGCGATGATCGCGGTTGAAGCCCGCGTATGGACCTGCAGTGCGAGGAGGATGTCGGCTCGGTCATCGGCGTGCGTACGCGGGCCGCTGCGGGCGAATTGTGGCTCGCGGTAGCGTCCTATTGTCGTCACCTTTTCACTGCATCCGACATCGCGGCCCGTGTCTGCGGCTGTTAGTGCCGGGGCGTCGAGTGGGTCGATGCCGTCGAAGTTGGTGCTTCGCACGCTGTGGTCGGTGACCCGGACCGGGCCGACGATGATCGGCACGAATCGATGCTTCGTCTCGGTGATCCATCGGTTCGCGCTTTCGATGTGGTGTGCGCGGGGGAATCCACAGGCTTTGCGGAACGCGGCCGCCACCACCAGTGGATCCTTGGATGTTAGCCTCAATTTTTCGTGCCCTCTGATTGGTGGGTGGGTTTCGGCTGGGGTGTGCTGGTGCGGGACAGATTTTGGTGTGTGGGTGTGAGTGTGCGCCCGATGTCGCTCGGGTGGGTGCCCGGTTCCACCGGCCGGGGTTTGGCATTCGTGTGTCGTATGAGTAGGAGGCTGCGGTCAGGTGAAGGCGGCGCGGATGCGATACCACGCTGTGGCAATGGCTTGGGCCCATTGCCAACTCGAGTCGATCCGAAC
>NZ_JBFUHV010000069.1:0-44022 GCF_056402215.1 Rhodococcus sp. P4_B6
TCAACGTGACGTCCTGCCAGATCCTCTGCGAGCCGAACGACTTGGTCAGTCCCTCGACGGATACCTCGACACCCACCATTACCTCCGCATCTTTTCAGACATCCCCGAGCACCAACGCGGACACGTCGACCGGATGGACGCGGCCACAGCACTGTCGCATGTCCTTACAGGGCTACTTACTGAACCAGCAATGACGGCGTCTCTCATCGGACTACCTTCCTCGGCTTCTGACTACGGTCGCACCGGCGCCCACAGGTCACCGTGTAAAACACCCGGGCCTTGGACCCGGTCCACTTTGCGGGCACGCTCGGGCGCCTACATACGCGTCGGAGGTCGGCGATACGCCACGATCAGAGTGATCTCCCTCGTGAAATAGTCGCCGCCCCATGCTCGAATCGAAATCGCATATGAGCCACGGACGAACGAACATAATTTAGAATAGATTCGACTATGTGTCAACGCTCACATCAGATGGAGGAAGGTGGTGGCCGCGCACCCGGGACCATCGAACCGCGCGAACACGGCAGAAGGATCGTTCTCACTACGGCCCGCCATGTAGCCCTCGGAAAGCTGCGGGAAGTGGACAGAAGGGAGCGGGTAGGGCCGCCTCAGACAGTGCTTCCTTGTTCGCGATCTCGCATGGCTTCTCTTCTGCCGCATCCTCGTTACGCCAGATGATGTAGCGGCGAATCATGCCGCTCTACTCCTTGTGACCGATGCCGATGGAGGCGCAGTTACCGGCACTGCGGGCCTTCGCCCTCGACGGGCAGGGGCATCGACTGGTGCAGACAATCTGTCGCGGCCTCCGGTCGGTATGACCTGGCAGCGCAGCCAGATACCCTACTGCCCATGCAGGGCATGCCGGTTCCGAGGATCGCCAAGTCCACCTCCACCGAGCACGATCTGCCGTATGGACCTGGAGCCTGACCAAGCTCGCCGAGTTCTTGGTCGCCGAGGTGGTCTGTCTCGACGAGTTCGAGCTGCTGAATCTGCAATCTGCAGCTGCATCCGGGCTGGCAGCGGGCCGAACGCGGCGGCAAGCACGCTGCACTCGGGCGGGAGTCGCGAGGACGTCGCGCGCTACCTACACCCGACGACATGGGGCGCGGCACCTGTTCGCCGCGTAACGGCTTGGGCGAGGACAAGTGTAGTTGTGCACGATCGACAGCCGAACGTCCGTCGGATACAGGCTGCGCAGGTACCGGAAGAACGAGAGACTTCTAGCGGTTCTCGGCGGCTCGAGGTGCTCGTTATCGTCGAGCGAGTGCACTCGCACTCTGTCACCCGACCAAATTGACCGGTGCCGTGCCCCTTACACCGCAACCGGGCGGCGTGCCGACCCGAACAGGCACAGGTTCCCGGGTAGGGCACTAGCGAAGTTGCGGGGGTGTCGTCCGCTCGGCCCGAATCGTTCGGGAGCAGAAGCGTCGACTGCCTGCTGCAGCCGCTCTGCGGTGCAGAGGCGTCGACTGCGACCGACTCGTCCACATCCCGTGCTCGCGATGATGGATCGTGATCGCGTTTGGTCGACTAGATCTGGCCACACAGGCGGCAGGCTTGTCCCCCAGCTTGGTCTCGGTCACCGGGCCGCGGGTTCCGATTCAGTTCATCTCGGATCTGTCTCGTGTTCGTTGTCCGAGACCGTCGACCAGAATCTCAACGCTAGGCTTCTACCTCTAGTGGCCTTCCCTCCCCCAGGGACCGTATTGTTGAAGCTTTCCACAGCGCGGACCATCAGTGAGGATACCGCGATTCCGTTGCCCGACAAGGCGTCAGGCCGCCATCGCATGCGTCGGCGGCCTTGGCTTTCCGTGTTTCACCGCGACGTGACATATCATCAGCGGGCAGTTCCAATGCCACCCGAGTGTAGTCCAATTGTCGACGAACAGATCCCCTACGGTTCCGGCAAGACGCAATCGCCACATCGGGCTGGTGTCACTCGCATGACGCGACGTTGATGCATCGTCTCAAATCGCGTCTCGCGCGCCACCCTGCAAACGGTGGGCTGGTGAAGCCCGCGGTCTAAGGCGATTCGACGCCCCTGGCCGCAACCCGTCGATCCAGATCGATGCAGGTCGTGGCGTGGTTGACCCCGGTAGCCGCGCGAGCGCCGGGCAGTTCAGGCCGCCACAAAAGCGTGCCGACTGAGGGTAAGGCGCGCACGCTGCCTGCCGGGCCGGACCCCCGATGGGCAATCTGCAGCTGAGGTACTCGTCCTTGACGTCGAGTCGAAGACCGCCTATCTTTCTATTCACTATTAAATAACGAGATGCTTTTCAGCTGATTAGCGTCGGGTATTCGCTTTGTACTCGCGGTAGCGTCTGACGGGTCTTTCATGAGGAGGACAGTAGTGTTCGGGCGGTCAACTGCGGGCCATCCCGGATCGTCGCTGCCCGACCGTAGTTGAACTAGCTGCCATAACCGCGTCATAACCAGGCAGACACAAGGAGAGTCAATGCGCCTATTCCAGAAAATAGACGAGGTCGAGGCCGCCGTCGGCGATCACCTCGGCCACAGCGACTGGTTTGAGATCACGCAGGACCGCGTGAATGCGTTCGCCGACGCCACCGATGATCACCAGTGGATCCATGTCGACCCCGAGCGGGCGGCTCAGGGTCCGTTCGGTGGCCCGATCGCGCACGGCTACCTCACGCTTTCGCTGTTACCGAGGCTCAGTGCCGACCTGATGCGCGTCGATGGCGTGAAACTTGTCATCAACTACGGGCTGAACAAGTTGCGCTTCCCACAGCCAGTGAGGGTGGGGGCATCGATCCGGGTAGGCGGCGAGATCGCGTCGTTCGAGCACACCAGGCAGGGCTCGCGGGTGGTCGTGAAGTACACCATCGAGATCAAGGGTGAGGACAAGCCTGCGTGTGTTGCAGAGTCTGTTCGCGTCCTAGTGCCTTGAGGGGCAGAGCATCCGCAAGGGAGCACTGGTCAGCAAGGCACCCCATCGGCCGCTTTGGCGGCGGATGACGTGACGTGCCAGCCGAGTCCCTGGCAGCCGCGGTGATCAGAAGAGAACCGCCGAGTTGATGTGTGCCACGGGTCAGCAGCCTCGGCGTCGATTTTCCGATTCCATCGCAGCCCGAGCCGTTGTGTATGAGCGCGCCGAGAGGTTACCTCTGCCGTCGTCACCGGGGGCATGCATATCCGTGTTTGCCGGAAAGGGCATCGCGTCCCCTTCCTCCGGGAGGCAGAGCCTTCAGGCAGGCCCCTATCGGGTATCGCCGCGGAAGGAGAATAGTGCGGCCGCGAGCGAACCCAGAACCGCGCCTTGTTGTCGCCCTTGAAGGTGGACCTCGGATTTCATGCAGAAATTGACAACCTAGACGACACGATCGGCGAGCAGCAGTCCACCTCCAATTCCTGGCCGCCGACGGCTTGGCAGCGAAAGGAATATCTATCGTAATGGGCGCAACCCTGGAATTTCACTACCGCTGAGACGTATTCACCGCGACCGCATGGACCTCGCAGCACCCCGTTTGATATGACTTGTGCACACACGCGATGGTGATCATGCCCGTCGCACGGGCAGATTGGGCTGGTACGGGACAGTGCAGAGAATTGTGATCGTGGGAGCGGGCCTGGCAGGTCTGCGCACCGCCGAGGAGCTCCGGCGGGCCGGATACGAGGGTGACCTGGTTCTTCTCGGCGGGGAACCGCACCTTCCCTACGACCGCCCACCGCTGTCGAAGGAAGTGATGCGCGGGGAGACGAGCGACACCACGCTCAAGCCGCGTGAGTTCTTCGACGAGAAGAACATCCAGTTGCGTCTGGGGGTCGAGGCGGTCGCGGTGGACACCGGATCCCGCATCCTGAGACTCGCCGACGGCAGCGAACTCGGCTACGACGAACTGGTGATCGCCACCGGCCTCGTGCCGCGGCGGATACCGGGTCTGCCCGACCTCGCGGGCGTCCACGTTCTCCGGTCCATCGATGAGAGCCTGGCGTTGCGCGCGGACCTCGCCGAGGGCAAGCGGGCACTGATCGTCGGGGCGGGGTTCATCGGCTGCGAGCTGGCGGCGAGCATGCGGGCCGGTGGTCTCGACGTGGTGCTGGTGGAGCCGCAGCCGACGCCGCTCGCGTCCGTGCTCGGCGAGAAGATCGGCGGACTCGTCGCCCGGCTGCACACCGGCGAGGGGGTCGACCTGCGTGCCGGTGTCSGGCTCACGTCGCTGGTGGGCACCGCCCGCGTCACCGGAGCCGTCCTCGGCGACGGAAGCGAGGTGGAGGTCGACGTCGTGGCGATCGGTGTCGGCTCGGTGCCGGTCACCGCGTGGCTCGACGGTTCGGGCGTCGAACTGGACAACGGTGTGGTGTGCGACGGCGTCGGACGCACGGCGGTCCCGCACGTGTGGGCGGTCGGCGACGTGGCCGCGTGGCAGCTGCGGGTGGGCGGTCGCAAACGCGTCGAGCACTGGAGCAATGCCGGTGAGCAGGCCAAGATCCTCGCCGGGGCGTTGACCGGGACCGGCGACGAGAACGCCGCCGCTCAGGTGCCGTACTTCTGGAGCGACCAGTACGACATCAAGATCCAGGCACTGGGCACGGTGGCGGCCACCGACGAGGTGCACGTGATCAAGGACGACGGCCGCAAGTTCCTCGCCTACTACGAGCGGGACGGCATCCTGGCCGGTGTCGTCGGCGGTGGAATGGCGGGGGGCGTCATGAAGATGCGGGGCAAGATCGCGGCGGGAACTCCGATCGGCGAGGTCCTCGAGGCCGCGTCAGGTACCTGACGATCGGGGTTCTCCCCACCTTCGAGGGCGGCGGCGCAGGGGTATAAGTAAGAGTGCGTTTGAAAACCGTCAGGTTCGGGCGAGCCGCCTCGTCATGGTCGCGATCGTCGCGATGTGAACCATGGCCTCGTGGTGGTCGGGTCTGGTTTCGTAGTCTCGCACGCAGCGGCGGTGCTTGTTGATCCACGCGAAACTTCTCTCGACCACCCAAACGCGGGGTCGGACATGGAACCCGGCGGCACCGGGGATGCGTTTGACGATCTGCATAGGCAGGGCAAGAACGTCTTTCGCCCAGACGGGCAGCCGTCCAGGATAGCCGCCATCGGCCCAGACCAGCCGGATGGTGGAGAACCTGCCGCGCAGTGCGGTCAGGAGTCGGTGCGCGGCGTCGCGGTCCTGGATCGAGGCAGCGGTGACGACGACGGCGAGCAGCAGTCCGTTCACATCCACGGCAATGTGCCATTTGACGCCGTTCGTTCTCTTGCCGCCATCCCAGCCGCGGCTCGATCGGGGCACGGTATCCGCGGCCGGCACCGTCTGCGAGTCGATGATCGCCGCGGTCGGGCACCGGTCCCGCCCGTCACGCACCCGCAGGCGGTCGCGCAGCGCGTCGACGATGCGCTGCCCCGCGCCGCTGTGGGACCAGCGGGCGAAGACCGCGTACACCGTCCCGGCTGGCGGGAACTCCATCGGCAGTTGCCGCCACGCGATACCACCGCGGACGATGTACAAGATGGCGTCCACTTCATACGGCGGCAATGCTTCTCGGGTCTGCCGCCGCGGCCTGCCGTGCTGCCGGGCGCGGGCAACAGCGGTTCGAGGGTCGCCCACTCTGCGTCGGTGACCGACGACGGGTACACCGCGCAACCGTGCCCACCCGCCGAGTGGGGTGGGCACGACGGGCATGGCGGAATCGGCGATGATGTCATTGTGGGCTCCTGGTGTGGTCGGGGACTTGGTACTCACCGACCCAACCAGGAGCCCTCTTTCTTCGATTCTCAGCGAGGCACAAGCCCGCTATCGCGAGTTCTCAAACACACTCTCAGAGTGAAATTTTGGCATAGAAGATCAGCAGGTTGACGCCCGCGCGCTGAAGGGATGCGAGACCACCCTGAATGATCAGGCATCAGACAGGGGGAGCAGCAACCTACGGCATCGCAGTCGTGCTCGGGATCATCAAAGCCCCGAAACTCGTGACCCCGACACCGTGAGCCAGCTTTGCTGGAGGCGATTCACAAACGCCGGTGGATGTTGAAGCGGTCCCACCATTCACTTGATTTACCTGTAGTCGTTGCATGGATGCAGTCAGCGGCGAGGTCTGGTTTCGGCTGATCAGTGAGCGCCATGTCCAGCTCGTCATTGACGAGATCGATCAACCAATCTGACACGTCGACACTCATCCCCTCCCCGGCATCGTCTCTGCTCCCTAGGCAGTCGCGAACATCCTGTCGATACGCTTCAGTCGCCCTCATCTTGCGCACTTCTCTTTTGTATTCGTGGTATTCGTGCATCCATGTCGCCGGAGCTGGAAAGCTTGCCAGCGCTGACCAGTTGAACCGCGATCAGCGCTGCGTCCAATCCGGCAGTCGGACCGGCTCCTATAACCCACCCGAGCTCCGGTCGTGCCGCAGGTCTGTTATCTGCGCACCGAACGCCGTCGTCGTCAGGGTGATGCATCGTTGGCAATCAGCCAGTGGCGCCACATGCATGGTCCGCCAGGTCGGATCCCCAGGGCAGGACGCTGAAGACCATGGCGCAGACCGCGGTGATCCTGCGTGCCCCGTCGCGTGGCCGCTGACCCTGCCGGCTGATGGTGAGGAGGTCGCGGTGAACATCGCCGGTGCCGAACGCAAGTCGTATCGTCGCGGTGGCCGGGCTGATGCGCATCATGTGCGGTGGGCGGTGAGGAGGGTGCGCGCGGCCTCGCGGGCGGCAGGTTTGCCGGCGTGGATGACCCTGTCCTCGGCTCTGATCCGGACAAATCAACTGACTGTCGCCCCGCCCGGGACGAAATGGCGGGGTGATCTGTGAAACGGTCTTCGGCTACCGCAGTTCCGTCAGCTTCGACCTCGACAGCGCGAGTGCTGCAGCGCCCCCGAGTAGGAGAATGACCGCCGGACCGCCCACCGCCAATCTCGCTGTAAAAGACCCTTCCAGGTCCAGCACGAAGACCGCCGTAATGCCCACGACGATGAGCACCAACGCCGCCCCGACCAGGACGCGCGCCAAAGTCATGAAGAACCGCAAGGCCGGAATATTGATCCGTCCCATAGGGTCATGGTCGTACATGGAAGCCCCCCACATTTTGTCGTTGCGTGTCAACGCATCCTATTAACAACAGTGGCATGCCGCCACAACCGCCGCAGGCGGGTCGCAGACGGCGCTGCCACCTCAGTCGACGTTATTTGATAGCTAGTCTAGCTATCACAGCATCGCTAGCAGTCCACTCTGTCGGGCGGGCGCCACGACAGCGCACTACACGACTGTGTTCACCGCGATCGTGTACGTGCTCACCAGCGGATGTGCGTGGCGGCACCTGCCGCCCTCGTTCGGGGTAACCGTGCCGACCGCGCATCGACGGTTCAGTGCCTGGGTGCGGGATGGGGTGTTCGAGAAGCTCCATCGCGAGGTGCTCGATCGACTCGGTAGCGCGGGCGAACTCGACTGGACGGCAGCGATCCTGGACGCGGCAAGCGTGCGGGCGAAAAGGGGGCTCACTGACGGGTCCCAGCCCGGTCGACCGCGGTAAGAAGGGATCGAAGATCCACGTCCTGTCCGAAACGAATGGAATCCCACTGGTCGTGGGCGTGACCGGGGCGAACACCCATGACAGCACGATGCTGCAACCATTGATGGCAGCGATTCCGGGCGTGAAGTCTCGGCGCGGACCGCGCCGACGCAAGCCGGGAAAGCTTCGCGCCGACAAGGGCGGGCGTTCCCCCCTGAGTGAGGACATCGTGAACACTGGATCGTGAAGGTCCAGAGGAAGAGATGTCACTGATGGTCATGAAGGCGTACTCGGCGGAGTTCAAGGCCGATGCCGTCGCGTTGTACCTGTCCGATCCGAGCCACACCTTTGAGGGCATCGGCAACGACCTGGGAGTCAGCCGCGGGACCCTGCGCAACTGGGTGCGGGCCGAACGCAAACGCACCGGTACCTCCACGGCCGAGCTCCGGTCCGGTGGGGCGGAGCGGGCGGCATCGCCGGACGCGGTATCGTCCGAGTCCGTGTTGGAGGAAGAGAACAGGCAGCTCAAGGCCCAAATCCGGAAGCTCGAAACCGAGCGGGAGATCCTGCGGAGGGCAGCAAAGTATTTCGCGGGCGAGACGTCTTGGTGAGCAGCCACTTCCAATTCGTTGACGACCACTGCGACACCTTCCCGGTGAAGTGGCTGTGCCAGATCCTCGAGGTCTCCCGCTCGGGTTTCTACCGGTGGCGGGCCTCCGCGCCGGCCCGGGCCGCCCGCGCCCACTCTGATCAGGAGCTGGCGGCGCGGATCCGCGCCATCCATGCCGATTCCGACGGCACCTACGGGGCACCGCGGGTGACCGCTGAACTGCGCGATGCCGGGATCGAGGTCAATCACAAGCGGGTCGAGCGGGTGATGCGTGAGCACGGGATCGTCGGGGTGCATCTGCGCAAACCGGTGCGCACCACGGTCCCCGCCCCGGATGCGGCCGCGGTTCCGGACCTGATCCGGCGGGATTTCACCGCGAGCGCCCCGAACACCAAGTACGTCGGCGACATCACCTAATGGGTGAGTCGGACCAACGATCCGACACGCATAACGCAACTGGCGGGGGTCCCTGAGATATTACCGATCCAGGCGCAGTCTGAGCAGTGAGCCGCTGGAAGGTGATCACTGCTGTGATGGCATCCGACTGTGTGAGAGGTCTGAAGGTAGACGGTGACCCTGCCAGTCGCTGGGGCACGTGATCGGCTTGTGAGATGCCGCGCCGAAGAGCGCTTTCCATTAGACGGTATGGAGGTAATGGCTGGGGCCTCGCGCACATGTGATCGTGGGTTGCCGACAGGAAGCGGTCCTGGCCGGTAGAGCCACAGATGTGGGGAGGCCCCAGTGAGTACACAGCGTACGAGTGTTGGGTTGGATGTGCACGCGCGGTCGGTGGTCGCGTGTGGCCTCGACGGGGAGACCGGCGAGCTGTTTGAGCGGCGGTTGACGCCGGATCACCACGAGATTCTCGGATGGATACGTAGCTTGCCCGGGCGGGCGGCGGTGACCTACGAGGCCGGCCCGACCGGGTTCGGGTTGGCGCGGTTCCTGCTGGCCGCGGGGATCGAGTGTCTGGTCGCGGCTCCGTCGAAACTGCAGCGCCCGGCCGGCGACAGGGTCAAAACCGATGCGCGAGACGCCCGGCATTTGGCCCGGCTGCTGCATCTGGGCCAGATCATCCCGGTGACGATCCCCGATGTCGAGCAGGAGGCCGCGAGGGATCTGGTGCGGGCGCGGGAGGACGTGCGCGGCGACCTGATGTCGGCTCGGCATCGTGTGTCGAAACTGCTTCTGCGGCAGGGAATCGTCTACTACGAGGGCAAAACGTGGACGAAGGTGCACGATACCTGGCTGCGTCGGCAGAGATTCGAGGTGCCGGGGTTGCAGCTCGCGTACGACACCGCCTACGACACCATGACTGCGGCCGTGGATCGTCGCGACCGCCTGGATGCGGCGATCGCCGAGATGGCCGCGACAAGTGCCTACACTGCGGTGGTGACCCGGCTCGGGTGCCTGCGCGGGGTGTCCACGCTGACCGCGTTCGGGYTGGCSGTSGAGATCGGSGACTGGCASCGSCTGACCGGCCGCTCGATCGGCGCSTACCTGGGRCTGGTGCCCACCGARTCGTCSTCGGGCGCSWCSCGSTCGCAGGGRGCGATCACCAAGACCGGCAACGGGCACGCGCGCCGRYTGCTGATCGAGGCCGCCTGGCAWCACCGKCRGCCSTATCGTSCCGGGGTGGMTCTGCGGCGSCGMTGGGACAAGGCCGGCCCGGCGGCCCGTGCCCGCGGTCAGCAGGGTAACCGGCGCCTGCACGCCCGGTGGAACGGCTTCGAGCAGCGGCGCAAGCGGCCGGTCGTGGCCAACACCGCGATCGCTCGGGAACTCGCCGGCTGGTGCTGGTCACTGGCCGTCCTCGACGAGTGAGCGGGGGCGCCAAGAGCATTCCTCTGGGGGCCAGATCCTGGTCGTCACTCGTCGGACGGCAAGGTCGGTTCTCCTCGCTGCGCTGCGGGGACTCCACCCTGACCCTCCGCCTCGGTGACGATCCGACAGGCCCGGGACCGAGGAATCCCTCGGAGGCGCCAACAAGTGTCCGGATTGCCCTACGCGGTGGTGACGGCAGCGCCTGGGAGTGACCCGCGAGCGACCTATGAGTAATCCTCAACTGTGCGTTGGGATCACGCTCGTTATTAGACCAGCGGAGCCACTCCAGCCGAACAGTCCGTCCTTGCGGTAGCCAACCCGCGTATATCAGAGTGACCGCGCGTCGATATCGACACGCTCGCCACCACCACAACCGGGTCATTCGGTCAAAATGAAGCGGCGTCCGCGACGACGGTCATGGGCGCCGCTTCTCCCTGCCCCCTTGACAAAATTGGTTCCATATCAGGTCGCCGCACAACCCCCGAGCTCACAGCAGAATACGCCGCTGGACAGGGAGGTTGTACATGAGCATCAACTGCGGGATAGATTGGGCCGAAGTGCATCACGATGTTGCCCTCGTCGACGAGAACGGCACCGTCGTCGCCCGGAAGCGCATCGACACCGGCACAGCGGGATTGACCGCGCTGCTGGAGGTAATCGCGGAGAGCGGAGGCGCACCGGGCACCACCCCTATCGCGATCGAAACCGACAAGAATCTGCTCGTCGTGGCGCTGGTGGAAGCAGGATTCACCGTCTACCCGATCAACCCCCGTGCGGTGGCCCGCTACCGCGAACGCCACGGACAGGCCGGCGGCAAGTCCGATCCGGGTGACGCCGCGATTCTGGCGAATATTCTGCGCACCGACCGAGCGATGCACCGTCCGATGCCGGCGATCAGCGAACACGGCCGGGCGATCAAGGCCCTCGCCCGTCAGCACCAGGAGGCGATCTGGGCGCTGTATCAGACCATCAGCCGACTACGTTCTGTATTGCTGGAGTTCTATCCTGGTGCACTGCAGGCATTTCCGAATTTGAAGCACCGCGCCGCGGTCGCGGTGCTCTCCGCGGCGCCCACCCCTGCATCGGGTCGAGCCCTGACCAGACGCAAAGTTGTGGCGCTCCTGCATCACAGTGGCCGACGCAACGACCCGAACCTGGTCGAGCGGATCCTGCGGGAGCTGAAGACGCCCGCGCTCGGGCAGCCGCCGCAGGTCGAGGAGGCACTCGGTCATGCTGTCACCGGCCTGCTCGCCGTCATCGCCTCGATGCAGCAGTCCGTGGACAGCCTGGAGAACGCGCTGGGTCGCGAATTCGACAGCCACCCGCTCGCGCCGATCCTGCGGTCGGCTCCGGGTCTCGGTCCGATTCTCGCTGCCCGGGTCCTGGCCGAGGTCGGCGACGATCCTGCACGGTTCGCGACGGCGAACGGGTTGCGCGCGTTCGCCGGCACCGCGCCGATCACCCGCGCCTCGGGCCGATCGCACTATGTCAAGGCGCGAAAGGTCCGCAACAAGCGACTCGGCGACGCCTGCCACTGGTGGGCGTTCGTGACCCTCACCAAATCAGCGGGCGCACGTGCCCACTACGACAAACGACGAGCCGCCGGCGACCACCACAACGCCGCGCTGCGCAACCTCGCCAACAAGCTCCTCGGACGCATGTGGTGGTGCCTGCAACACAACGAACCCTGGGACGACCACGCCGCCTGGCCCGACCTCGATACGGAAGCGCAACCGGCGGCCGCTTGACAGCTGACCCGCGTGGGATGTCTACCTCCCGGTGGGTGACGGTGAATTTCTGTATCTGGCGACGGTGATGGACCTGGGCTCGCGCCGGTTGGCGGGGTGGTCGATCGCCGATCACATGCGTACCGAGTTGGTCACCGATGCGTTGCGGGCGGCGGCGGCCTGCCGTGGCGCCGCAGGGCTTGAGGGGTCAATTTTCCACTCCGACAACGGCGCTCAGTATGCGTCGGTCGAGTTCGCCGACCTGTGTCGTGAGTTGGGGGTGACGACCTCGCGGGGTGCGGTCGGGACGTCGGCAGACAACGCCGCCGCCGAGTCGCTGAATGCGACGCTGAAGCGGGAGACGCTGCAGGGGCGGAAGCGCTGGAACAGTGCGGGTGAGGCGCGCGCCGCAGTCTTCCGCTGGATCACTCGCTACAACACGCGAAGGAGGCATTCGAGCCTGGGCCAAATCTGCCCGGTCGAGTTCGAACGGCGATCGGCTATGCTGGCCACCGCCGCATAAGAATTTGGTGTCCACATCTCGGGGGGAACGCCCTCCTTCACCTCGCCGCCGCACTCACCTGCTTCAAGAAGCTCCCCACATGAGACACGCTCTTAACGATCGCACCCCCAGCGGATGGTCCTGGTCGGACAACATCAGCGGCTATGTGCGAAAACTGACCCAGCGCGTACTCGTCGCGGCGCTCCGCGAACCCCGGTTGGTTTCCGATCTACGCGGCACGTGAGCAGCGCAGAGCCCGTAAGAAGCTCAGACCGCAACCTTCACCGGCACCGCCCTGTTCTACAGGGCAACCTTCACCGACGCCGCCCGGTTCACCGGGGCGACCTTAACCGACGCCGCCCGGTTCACCGGGGCGACCTTCACCGACGCCGCCCGGTTCATCGAGGCGACCTTCACCGACGCCGCCCAGTTCTACGAGGCGACCTTCACCGGCACCGCCCAGTTCTACGAGGCGACCTTCACCGGCACCGCCGCGTTCAGCGGGGCGACCTTCACCGGCGCCGCCCAGTTCAAGAGGGCGACCTTCACCGGCGCCGCCCAGTTCTACGAGGCGACCTTCACCGGCGCCGCAGCGTTCAACAAGGCGACCTTCCTCGGCGACGACGCCTCATTCGGTAGGGCGACATTTGAGGGACCGGGCAGTTCCTTCGAGGAAGCCGATTTCGGATCGTCCTCGGTGTCATTCGCCAATCCAAAGGTGTGGAACCCCAGCCCTTACTTCGACTGGGCACCTCGACCGCCGGGAATGCCGCGAACAGTGCAACCGCCGAACGTCCAACCCCACCCCTGGCCACCAATTCCTGTTGCATAAACCAACGAGTGAGAGACGACACTAAATCGTGCATAACTATGCAAAGTGTCACGTGCGCCTGGAGTTCCGGACGGCCGACCATGCCTCCGTGCTACTTCACTTGCGCTAAGGCGGCCGACGAGTGAACGCCGATTCCGCCATCGGCGCCACCGACGGGTTACTCCTGCATCGGCGAATCCGAGTTCACGCATCCTCAGTGCTGCATTCAGTTCAGCATCTTGCGGTGTTTGAATGAATTGCACGTCGATTCCGACATGGAGAGTGCTTCAGCTTCGTGATCGCTTATCCACGGCGATCCTTGTTGGCCGGGTTACTGTAGCCCCACCAGCCGCCACTATTCGCCCGTCGCAGCTCATCGTTACGGTCGGGCCAGCTGTTGTCGGGTGGATCTTCCATGGTGTTCTGTGCGTACTGTGCACGCAACTCGGCCTCCTTCAGGTCGTTGGCTCGGCGCTGCTCTGCGAGGATCTGCTCCTGCAGGTTGCGGTCTTTCTTGGTGTCGACCTTCGACTTGCGCTGCTCCTGCTTGCTCATCTTGGCCAGTTTGTCGCCATTGGACCGGAACGGGACAATTCCGAATGAGCTGAGACTCAATGCTTTACGGCGTAGGCCCATTGTCTTCTCCTGACAATCTGGGTGCTCCGGCCACTTGACCCCTTGTCTGGTGCAAGTGCTGCCGGTCTCGGTGTAAAAACTATCGTTGACCAGGTCGATTCCGTTACCGAGAGCACTGAACAACATAGTTTGAGCGGCCGCGACGTCCTTGTCCGACAAACGATCGAATGATGGACGCCGTCGCCTCGATAGGATCGACCGATCAATCGGTGGAACCCGATCCTGACGGTCGACGATGAACGCTCAGGGCGGCACAACAATGTGGAAGGCCGCGACGACACTCGAGGTGGTGTCTCACGGTTTCGACAACGAGTAGAGGGAGCGAACCCTGCCGAAGGTGGCGGTGTGCCCGCTGACGACCAATCCGGTCGAGGCGCCACTTGTCCGGATCCCGGTGGAGCCGACCGACAGCWCCGGGATCGAGAAGCCAAGTCAGATCATGGTCTACAAGGTCACGACGATGCCGCGGATGAATGTGCGCGACCGCCTCGGCCAACTCGCCGATGCCGATCTGGTTCGGCTGGACCGCGCTCTTGTGGTATTTCTCGGGCTTGCCGATTGAGCCGGCTGGCTCGGCGGCGCGATGTCGCAAGCGGATCCGCTACTGAGGGCTGGGTGGCGGAGACTCTGCCGCGGCGCAGGGGGAACATGGGCCCCCGCCGCGCAGACACCGAGAGCGTCGGTCCGATCCCGGATCGAGCTGAGCGTTGGCGGTCGGCCACACATCCAGACCGGACGGCCCGATACCCGGTGGTGGCAGCTGCGCAGTTGCGCCCGGCCGCGCCCACCGGGGCCGAGACCGCGCAGGCGAGCGGGCCCGTGCCATGGCGCGGCGTGAGCGCTCATGAATCGCAATGCACCGTTCGCCCTGGAAATCATCAAGATATCCGGGAGTGGGCCACGCAAAGGTGTGATGCAACTCGACCTCACGGCKGCCAGCCTCACAGGGTTGGCCAAGCTGGAGGACGTCACCATGCTGCCGGAGCGGAACGTGCGGCAACTGCCGAGTCTCGCCGAGCACCGGCCGCTGGTGGGCCCGACCGTGTGAAACAACAGCGCCCCGACCTGCGATAAGGCTGATAGGGGCGGGGTCGTTTCACTCGAAGAGATGATCACAATGGGTTCCGCTGGAATCGACTTCAACCTGGCGTTCCAGGCGTTCCTGCACTGGCTCCACGTCATGTTCGGCCTGAACGTGGGAGTCTGACCGCCGCACATCGTCGACCCCCCGGCATGGCTGCCTCCGATCACCAGCGCCGGGGTCGGCTTGTGGTCGACTGTGGGGTGGGCCAGCGCTGCCGGAAATACCCAATTCTGCGCGACGACCCAGCACCTCACCGGGCGGTCCGGCACCCTCGAACTCGCGCTGACCCGGCTCACACGCTAGGGGGCCCGGCAGGGCGCGAGGTGTCACTGTGGCCCAGATCACAACGAATTGTGGCCGTGGTGCCGTCGACGCCGGAGAAATCGTTCGCGCTGCTCGTCGAGGACGATGACGCCCCGGTGCTGGCGGTGTTGCTTGCGGGCGATCAGCCGCTCCCTCGGCCCTCCGGCGTTCACGTAGACCGACCACCTCGGGGTGCCGACATCTCCGGTGCGGCCGGCGGCGGGGCACCCTCAGCTACGTGGTGCGGCCGCCTCGGCGGCGGCGCTCGTTGAACCGGGCCCGCTGCCGAGCGAGCGCCATCAGCCGTTCGCGGTAGACCCGCTCCTGCTGGTGGGCGATGGTGAATCGGACGGTGGTGGTGTGGCGGCGCAGATCCGCGGCGCGGGCGGCGGCATTCTCGTCACCGAGCAGGTGCGCGGCGGCCCGGTCGCAGTCGATCAGGAAATGCTTGAAAGCCAGCCGGGCCGGCGCCCGCTCGTCGATCCGAGACATCCCCCGGTCTTCGATCACCTGCAGCGGAATCCGTAGCAACCGGTAGTTCAGGCGCCAGTGCCACCGGCACCGAATCCAGTCGCATCGTTGCTCCTTGTTGACCCGGACCGCACGGATTTCACGCAGGTGAGGGTTCGCGGGTTCCTCAGGTGGTGGAGGACCGACCGAGGACCTGGTCCCACCAGTCGGCGAGCGGGCTGGGCTCGGGCCAGATGATCGGATCGTCTGGGTGCGAGGAGGATTCGCGCGGGTCCTCGTCGTCCGGTTCCGAATCCGGATCGGCGTCGACCGGGGTCCRCCGCACGGCCCCGCACCGGCCGGTGGTCACCGTCGGTGACCGGTCCGGACGAGTCGTTCGCTGGCGCGGCGGTGGGTCGGCGGGCCGGGAGGGTGAGTGTGCCAATCTGAAATGGCCCCACCTGGAGCCGTAGTGCTGGCTTGAAGTGGCCCCACCCTCGACCTACCAGACCCTTACCGTTCGTGTCGTCTGCCAAGGCGATCACGAGAGGGCGATGGGTTTGCAGGAGAGATCGAGAGTGGAGCAGTTCGAACGTATCCGACGCGATGCCCGGGATGAAGGGATGTCGATCCGGGCACTCGCCGACAAGCACCGGGTGCACCGGCGCACGGTGCGTCAGGCGCTCGCCGAGGCGACGCCGCCGACGCGGAAGACCCCGGTGCGTGAGGCGCCGGTGCTGGGCCGCTACGAGGCCACGATCCGGCGCTGGCTGGTCGAGGACCTGGACGCACCGAGGAAGCAGCGACACACCGCGCGTCGGGTCTGGCAGCGGTTGATCGACGAGGAAGGAGCCAGCGTGGCCGAGTCCAGTGTCCGTGCCCTGGTGGCCCGGTTGCGCACCGAGATCAGTCCCGGGCAGTTGGTGATGGTACCGCAGACCCATCCGCCGGCCCAGGAGGCCGAGGTCGACTTCGGGGAGTTCACCGCGGTGATCGCCGGGGTGGTGATGAAGTTGTTCATGTTCTGCCTGCGGTTGTCGCACTCGGGCAAGGCGGTCCACGTCGCCTACGCCAACCAGTCCCAGGAATCGTTCCTGGACGGCCACGTCCGGGCGTTCGAGGCGCTCGGTGGGGTGCCGGTCGGGATGATTCGCTATGACAACCTCAAGCCCGCGGTGATCCGGGTCTTGTTGGGCCGGGAGCGGTTCGAGCATCCCCGGTTCGTCGCGCTGCGTTCGCACTACGGCTACGACTCATTTTTTTGCGCTCCCGGACTCGAGGGGGCTCATGAGAAGGGTGGAGTCGAGGGCGAGATCGGTCGGTTCCGCCGCCGGCACCTGACCCCGGTCCCGCACGTGGGATCGCTGGCGGCGCTGAACGAGGCGTTGGCCGCCGCGGACGCGCGCGACGACGCCCGTCGGATCGGGGCCCGCGCCGAGACGGTGGGCCTGGGCGCGGCCCGGGAGATGCCGCTGCTGCGGCCACTGCCGGACGAGCGTTTCGACGTCTCCGCCGCACTGTCGTGCCGGGTCGATGCCAAGGCAAGGGTGTGTGTCCGGCAGTCCTACTACTCGGTGCCGGCCCGGTTCGCCGGCCGCCGGCTCGAGGTTCGCCTGGGCGCCACCACCCTCCGCATCCTGGACCCGGGCAGCACCGGACACGTGGTCGCGACCCACACCCGCTCGTTGCACAAGGGCACCGAGGACCTGATGTTGGATCACTACCTGGAGGTCCTCACCCGCAAACCGGGTGCCCTGGCCGGGGCGACCGCGCTGGCCTCGGCCCGCGCCAGCGGTGCGTTCACCGCTGTGCATCAACGGTTCTGGGAGGCCGCTCGCAAACAACTCGGGGACGCGTCCGGAACCCGGTCCCTGGTCGGGGTGCTGCTGCTGCACCGCACCCTRCCCGCCGACGCCGTCACCGCCGGCATGCTCGCCTCGATCGGGATCGGCAACTTCGATCCCGACCTGGTCGCGGTCGAGGCCCGACGCTCGATGTTCACCCCCACCGTCCCCACACCGGTGCCCCTGCCCGACACCGCCGACCCGACCGCCGCCCACGAGCGTTCCGCCCCCTCACTGGCCGGCTACGACCAACTCCTGAACGGAGCAACCGCATGAGCGCCACACCCACGGCAGTGACCGCACTGACCGACCACGCCGCCGAGGCCGCCATCCACGCCGCCTGCCGGAT
This sequence comes from Rhodococcus sp. P4_B6, assembly GCF_056402215.1. Classification (NCBI taxonomy): domain Bacteria; kingdom Bacillati; phylum Actinomycetota; class Actinomycetes; order Mycobacteriales; family Nocardiaceae; genus Rhodococcus; species Rhodococcus sp. P4_B6. The sequence goes on from NZ_JBFUHV010000069.1 coordinate 17,611, forward strand.
CCTGGCCCTGCCGACCGTGCGGGCCCAAGCCCTCCCGATCGCCGAGGCCGCGGTCAAACAACGCCTGTCCCACAAGGCGTTCCTCGCCGAGATCCTCACCGCCGAATGCGACGAACGCGACGCCCGCCGTCGAATCCGCCGGGTCAACGAAGCCAAGTTTCCACGCACCAAGAGACTCACCGACTTCGATGCCACCCGGCTGCCGGACCTTCCCCCGGCCACCCTCGCCCATCTGGCCGGCGGCGGCTGGATCGACGCCGGCGAACCCCTCGTCCTCCTCGGCGACTCCGGCACCGGAAAGACCCACCTGCTCATCGCCCTGGGCACCGCCGCCGCCGAACAAGGCCGCCGAGTCCGCTACGTCACCACCGCGGCCCTGGTCAACGAGCTGGTCGAGGCCGTCGACGACAAACACCTCTCCCGAGTCGTGGGCCGCTACGCGCGCCTGGACCTGCTCTGCCTCGACGAGGTCGGCTACGTCACTCTCGATCCCCGTGGGGCCGAACTGCTGTTCCAGATCATTACCGCCCGCGAGGAACGCGCCTCCATCGCCTGCGCCTCCAACGCGCCCTTCAGTGAGTGGGGAGCCACCTTCACCGACCCACGCCTGGCCGCCGCCGTCGTGGACCGACTGACATTCAATGCCCACATCATCCAGACCGGAACCACCTCCTACCGCCTGAGCACCAGTCGGAAGAAGGGAGCCAACACCTGACCCCCTCACCGGCCCACCACCGGTGACCGCACACCAGCAGGGTGGGGCCAAATCAGAGCAGCACAGTGGGGCCAAATGGGGTTGTCATTCTCAGGAGGGGGTGCGAACTGGGTGGATTTCGTACTCGAGCACGACGTTTACTCCTTCGCTGCACGCCTCGACCACCGGACGTTGGTGTCGGCCGGTCCCCATCGCGGGGGTGACTCACCTGCGCCGGTGTCGATGCCTTCTCTCAGTTCTATCCGACCCGGGCCCGCCCTGTCAGCCATTCATTACTCTGTACCGAGGGTCGAGAAAATCCCGCCAAGGGGCGGGCGGGATTCATTCGGGTAGCGGGTCCGGGAAGGGCGGCGTCTCGGCGTCGAGCAGCGCGTCGAGCCAGATCAACGCCTCGACCAGGGTGGTGGCCCGCACCGCCGGATTCGGGTCGCGTTCGGCGGCCGCGAGTTGTGCCCGGGCGAGGGCCCGGTCGCCGGCGAGCAGCGCCAGCACCGACCGCCCCACCCGGCTCTGCCGCGGCGGTAGCTCACCGGCACCGACGGTGCGGCCGGCGGTGGTGCGGACCTCGAGCACGAACGCCTCCCCGTCCTGTGCGGGACCGAGGCGGGCGACGACCACGTCCGCGAGGGCGGTGACCAACCAGGTCAGGACCCCCGCGGTAGAGGGGTCGCCGCACCGGCTGGCCCCTGGGCGTCTGTACCAGCGCGGACAGCTCCGCCGACAACGCCGTGAGATGCCGATCGGCCACCAGGGTGAGCAGGTGCCCGGCCACCCTGGCCTCCGGATCTGCCCGGCCACTGACGTCCGAACCCATACCCGCCGGGTACCCACCTGGTCCGTGGGCACACCCCGGTCGCGTGCTGTCGACGTCCTCGGGAGGCCGGAAGGATTGAGGTTCAGTCGATGATCTCGACCACACCCCGCCGCACCAGCACCCGCGTACAGCTCCCGCAACGGCGGAGTGAACACCCGCGTCATCGCGGAGCCCTCGTCACATCCGAATGTTTGGCATTCCAAACTATAAACTTCAACGTCCGAAACATGCATGGCCCGATGCGGCCCCCCACGGACACATCTGCGAAGCGATCGGGGTTGACGTGGCGGTCAGCCGGGGGGAATCGGTGTGAGGTACCGCGGGTCGCGGCCGGGGTCCACAATCCACACCCCCGCCTCGGCGGTCGTGGCGGCTGGCAGGAATCCGGCATGGCCGCCGTCGGCGGCGACCGCGGCGACCCGGTCGAACACCTCGCCGTGCGTGCACCAGAGGGCGCCGTCGACGGAGCGGGCGAGGGTGAACAACAGCCGGTCGATGGGGGCGTCCACCGTGAGCAGCGGGTGGTCGACGATCGGCAGGTACCGTGCCACCGACAACGCTTGCAGGGTTTGCCGGCAGCGCAGGGTGGGACTCGAGAACAACGCGGTCACGGGCAGGTCGGCGAGGACGTCGACGAGGTGGATGGACTGCCGGTCGCCGAGGGTGCTGAGCGGACGGTCCGCATCCAGACCGGGCCAGGCACTCGTGGCTACCGCGTCCGCGTGCCGCACCAGAACGAACATCTCTGCCCCTCCCTGCGTCACACCGCCTCGTGCGGTGGCACCGCCGCACAGCATAGGTGCGCGCCGGTCGCCGGGCAGCGCGAATACCCCGGACGATCGACGCGCGGCACCGGCGGGTCGGACATGGTCCTGGTCGGCAGGCGGCAGGTCACATGCTGTCGAAGATGCGGTGTTCGGGGACACCGGCGGTCTGTGCTGCGGTTACGGCGTCGACGAGATCGTCGGTGAGTTGGGCGAAGGTGGCGGATCGGACCCGTTCCGGGGGTCGGTCGCTCGGGTGGGTGGTCAGGAAGCTGTGCAGCATGGTGCAGGTGTCGCGGACCCGCTCGAGCGCCCGGCGTGGTCGTCGTTCATCGACGGTGCGGCCGGAGGCCGACGCTCGGCGTCGGCGCTTCGTGCGGCACCCTGCGCGGGCAGGCGTGACTGACGCCCTCAGGAGGTCGTGCGTGAGTCGTTGGTAGGTGGTGAGCCATCGGTGGTCGACGGGTTCGTCACGCAGATACGCCGTCAGGACGGCGGTGTTGTCGCCGGTATCCAACCATCGGCGTACGTCGGTGGTGCGATCCTGGACACGGCGCAACGATGTGTGGGGTGAAACGGGCATCGGGTCTCCTCCGATTCGGGCTTCCCTTCGGCGAGAATGAATTCGGCGTTGCCGGGAGGTGTCCCGGCGTCGCGTGCTTCCGGAGGCCAGTGTGACCGACGGCGGCGCCCAGCGCCCGGTGTTTCCCGAGCGAACGCCACCGGCAGGCCGCTGCGGCCCCGAGCACGTGGTCACCGGTCCGCCGGTAGCGGTCGTGGAGTCCGGGTGGGCGTGGGGCGGGGCGAACAGCGGGGACCGCGAGGATCCGCTCCGCCCGGGTCGATACCCGCGGCAACACCCCCGGTGTCCGGTTTCGCTTGCGCCTGACAGGCATCGGACTACCGTCCGTGACGAACACGCCGGCAATCCCCCGGCGCACACGCCCAGAAGGAGGCCCACCGTGCCCCGACGGATGTACAACGCCACCATCGAACTCGCCGAACGGTTCGACCAGCTCACCGAGCGCGACCTCGACCACCGTCTCGATCAGCTCTGCGGGTTTCATCCCGCGATCGGGCGGGGTGAGCGGGGGACCGCGATCACCATCAGCCTCATCGCGGACGGTCCCGCCGAGGCCGGTGAGGTCGTGCGCACGCTGATCGCGCAGCGGGCGAACCCGAACCAGGTCGACATCGTGAACTCCACGGTGACGACCACCGACGAGTTCGACCGGGCGAACGGCATCGAGCCGGTGTCGACGCCGCCCGTCGACTGACCTGACCCACCGGCGTCGACGAAAGCCCCGTCCGTGGGGTGGGCAAGTTTTCGGTCAGTGGCTCAGGTTTCGCGCATCGCCTCGAACACGTCCGTCCGGTCGACCTTTTCGATCGCCTGGGCGGTGATCATCTGCGCGAGGCCGTCGAGGAGCGGCGAACATGACCCTAACCCCGTACCGAAACACGCTGTGGACAAGCAAGTATGGCGTCGCTGGTGACGTCCCGCCCCGTCCTGCGCCCGAAGCGCAGGGGCGGTGCTCTCAGCGGTGTTCGCGTTGACCGGTGCCGGGGGTGCGGGTGGGTCCGTCCCGCCTGCGGGAGCGCTGCCCGGGGGCCGGGCGCCGACGGGTCTGCGCGAGGGGCGGCGGGGCTTCGCCCGCGGCCCAGCCCTGGTCGGCGTCGTCCTCGACTTCGGGGGACCGTGCGGTACCCGTGTGGTCTGTTGCGGTGGCCGGGGCACGCTCGGCGCGCAGTTGCGCGTTGTCAGCTTCCAGGCGGCAGTTGTCGCGTTCGAGTTCGTCGGTGCGGGTTTCGAGGTCGAGAACCCGGCCGATCCCGACGAGATTGACGCCGGCGTCGATCAGTTCGGCGATGCGCCGAAGCCGGGCCAGGTCGTAGTCGCTGTAACGGCGGGTACCACCCCGGGTGCGGTAGGGGGTGATCAACCCGTAGTCCTCGTATAGCCGCAGCGCCGCCATCCCGAACCCGGACAGCTCGGCGGCCACCGAAATGCCGTAAACACCCCGCAGCGACGGTGATTCGGAGTCGTACCGGCCGGATCCTTCGGGCATCTTTTTTGCTCCGATCGGGATTTTTCTCGCACACCCTCTTGTCATAGTCTACGACAGATGCTATACCGAACCTACAGCATCTGCTGGAGTTTACCTGGTGGAATGAAGCGGTTTCAGGAGGTGGACATGATGTTGATGCGCACGGATCCGTTCCGCGACCTCGACCGTCTGACCCAACAAATCCTCGGCACGACGGCCCGTCCGGCGGTGATGCCGATGGACGCCTGGCGGGAAGAGGACCGGTTCGTGGTGGAGTTCGATCTGCCCGGCATGAACGCCGACTCACTGGATCTGGACGTCGACAAGAACACGCTGACGGTGCACGCCGAACGGTCCGCACTCGACGACAACCAGGAGATGGTCGCCGCCGAGCGTCCGCGCGGGGTGTTCAGCCGGCAACTGTTCCTCGGCGAGAACCTCGATGCGGACAAGATCGAGGCGAACTACGACGCCGGGGTGCTGCGACTGACGATTCCGGTCGCGGAGAAAGCCAAGCCCCGCAAGATCGAGATCAGCAGCGGACAGCCCGAGAAGAAGGCGGTCAACGCCTGAGGCGAGGCCGACGAGGCGACCGTCGACACTCGACCCGAGGCGACAAGCTCGGGAGGGGGTGAACAGCGATGACATTGGCGAACAGGGTCACCGAGGTGAACGCCACCGTAATTCCGGAGCGCACCGAACGCGAGACGGTGTGGCCGTGGCACGAGCTCGACTACGCCCAGCTCGAGGCCGATTCGGACCGCATCCTCGCCGACGCACTCACACCGCAGGCCGTGGTCCTGCTCACACGGTTGGCCACCGCACCGGCCGACCCGCCGCGCCCCTCCCCTCCCGCGTCGATGCCGGGGACGGTGTCCACGCCCCCGGCCCCGGAGATCCGGGCCACACAGCGCTCGCCACCGAAACCCGGAAAGTCCATCCGCAAGAGCATGTTTCGTATGTGATGTAGTTCGGGAAAGGGGTGATGAATCAGACGACTGAACCAGCTCACGGGGTTCGACCGCTCCCGCCTCCGTCACCTGTCAATGCTTCGCGAGCGGCGCGGCGAACCCCGGGCACACCGCCCGGCACCGCCGATCAACGAAAGGACCACACGACGGCGCCGACCGCGAATCCGAGAACAACCGTGGTGGTTGCGTCGGATCGACCGGGGCGCACGGCCATGAACTGGCAGACGGCATTCGTCGGCCGTCCGGGCGGGGAGTGCCCACAGCATCACACGGATCGTGAATAGCGGCGGGCCCTTCGGGCGGTCGGGCCCCGTCCCGTCCTGGTGGTTCCGGCACCCCGACGCCGGGAACCACCTTCTTCGTGCGCACGGCGAGCAGGGACACAAGCGATGGCAAACGAGCGAGATCCGTATCAGGTGCTGGGACTGTCCTCGTCGGCGCCCCAGGCCGAGATCGCCAGCGCCTACCGGCGGTTGCTGCGCGACCACCACCCCGACACCCGCACCCACCACCACACCCCCGATCCGGCGGCGGACGAATACCTCCAGCGCATTCTGTCCGCCTACGCCCAGTTACGTGACCCCGCACACCGCGCCGCCCCCGACCCGGCAGCCGCCGACCCGGCAGCGGCCGAACCCGATGCCCAACCTCGGCGACCGCCGCGGTCTCCGACCCCGCCGGCCGCCCCGACCCGCATCCACGTCGTCGTGCGCGATACCCCACCGCCGCGGCGGCCACCCGCCACCGGGTTGTGGGTCAGCCCGGTGCGATGGCACCGCTGACGTGCGCCACCGGTCCGGCGGCTGTCGCCGGCCCCGTTTCGCATCCATTCCTCGTCGATGAGGCCAGGTTCCGGGACGCCGGCGTTCCGTTGCCGCCCGCGAACACCGCCATGGCCGAGCACGCTCGGCCAAAGCTGCTCACCGGCGCGGGGCCGACCTGACCCGGCTCTGCGGGGCGGGTCTGTTGGAGGTCGGTGTTGATGCGTCGGGCCTCGGCGAGTTGGTCTTCGAGGATGATGATGCGGCACGCGGCCTCGAGTGCGGTGCCCTGGTCGATCAGTTCGCGGGCGCGGGCGGCAAGTCGGAGCTGGTAGCGGGAGTAGCGACGGTGACCGCCCGCGGAGCGGCCGGGGTGAGCAGCTTCGCGGCGTCGACGCTGCGGAGGAATGCCTGTGTCACGCCGAGGATCTCGGCGGCATGACCCATGCTATATGCCGGGTAGTCCTCGTCGTCGAACTTCCCGGCCGGGCTGCGGTCGGGGAAATCTTCCGGAATGGGGTGACACCTTTCAAACGGGACGGGGCCCCCGGCGCCGTGAGGCACCGGGGGCCGGATCGGGTTTTCACTACCTTGTTCCTGCACTTCCACTTACTCACTACACCTGCGGCGGTCCGGGCCCTTCGCWCTGCCCGGCCGCCGAACGGAAAGCGCCGGGTCCTTACACACTCACAACCCTCGCCCCGGCCACCCCGACGGGCGGTACTGCTCTGCGGGTAGTTCATCCTCTCCCGCACTTCGTGAACTCTTTCCTTGCGACGAGACAAACTCGACAACGGCAACTCCTTAATGTCTACATTCGTGACTACAGAAATTCTTTCGTGGGGTGGCGGGGGTTTGATGGCCAGCGGTCCGCGCGGCCCGCCGGCCCGGGTGGGACCGCACGCGGACCAGAGCCGAAGAACCCGGACCCAGCGGACCCATGCCGCCACTCTCGACGCCTCAGGGAGTGCCGTCGTCGCTGTCGTCGTGGTCGTCGTCCGGGAGCGGGACGATCACCGCCTGCTCGAGCTGGTCGGCGTCGTCGGCGTCCCATGCCGGGGGTGTCGCGAACGGGAAGAGGCCGACCGAAGGGTCGGTGTCGCCGTCGTCGACTTCATCGCCTACKGGAGTGTTCTGCTCGATCCGATCGGCGTCCGGGACTTCGGGCGGGAGTGGCTCGGTCATGACGGGAGGTCCTTTCTGGACGGGAGGTCCCTTCTGCTCGGAGGGTGGCGTTGTCGGTCGCGAGGGCGGTGTTGGCGTCCTCGAGTTCGAGGATGCGGGCAATGCCGGCCAGATTTGATCCCGGCCCCGACGAGTGGGGTGATGCGCTGGAGCCGGATCGGGTCGTCGTCGCTGTAGCGGCGGGTCCCGCCCGCGGTGCGACCGGGAGTGAGCAGCCCGTGCCGTTGTAGAGCCGGAGCGACTGGGCGGCCACCCCGGACAGCTCGGCGGTCACCGCGATGCCGTAGACCCCCCGCCCGGAACGCGGGGCGAGCTCCGGCTCGTGTGATATCTGCTGCTCCACAGGGTCTTTGGAAGGTTCCTTCTTGCCTCACGATACGCGAGCACCGCCCCAGCCGCCCTTGTGCGCGGCCCGGTCCGCCACCACCGTTGCGCAGCGCCGGGTCGCGCGTCCGGTCGCGGCACCGTCGACCACATCCGTGGGGCACAACGGCACCCCGCATACCGGGTGAAGGCACACAGTCAGAGGGCACGAACCCACCGGGCACCCCGCCGAGAACGAGAGGAAGAACATGACAGCGGCACCTGCCCCCAATCCGGCTCGGATGGTGGAATTCGCGTTGCGATGGTCGGCCTATGGCTGCGGCCCCGCAGACGAGATCGAACACCGCTTCGGGATGAGTAGCGCCGAGTACTTTCGCCGACTCACCGAGCACCTCGACGGCAATCCGTCGATGCCGCTTCGTCCGGAGGCGGTGGAGGCAATGAAAGCCGTTGCCCGGAAACGGCTCTAGCTCGGCACCTGAACCCCATCACACCGAAGCGTGACCTCGATCGGTGCGACGTCGGATACCCGTCCACAACCACGGGCCTCCGCTTTCCCGGACCGCCCCCCAGCCAGTGGCGGCGGCGAATTGCCGACTTCACCAGGCACACTGCCGGGGGCGCAGATGTGGCACACACTCCCGAGGCAGGCGCAGAATCCTGACCGGAACCGGGAAGGAGTCCGGCACCGCGAGATCGCGCCGCCGGAGCTCGGCGATCGCCTCGTCGACCCGATCGGCGCACCGGGTAGGCCCGGGAGTGCGGCCGAGACCGAGGCTCTCGATGATCAGAACCGATTCGAGCGAAAGCCCCTCGATTCCCAACGCCCACCCGAAGTGATGATTCCACGCCACAACCACGTCCCGGCCGCAGTAGTGGCGAAATCCAATCGGCACCGTGATGATGGCATCGAAGGTGACTCCATCCTACCCCCGCACCGTCTCGGCGCGTAGTGCCCTCGCGACGGCGGCGACGTAGTCACTGCGGTCTGCAATATCGGTGACGTGGTTCATCACCCGACCCCACTCCCAGGCAATCGTGCCCGCTCGGGCTGCGATTCCTGCCGCCGATGCCGGTCGGCAGGACCGCGCTCGCCTAGTCGTCCGTTCGGGCGAAGCACTCCGTGGTGGGAGTGAACCCCGGGCGGACCAGCATGTCGATATCCGAGCATCCGTCGAACCCGTAGACCACCGAATCGGTGTGCCAGACGAGTTCAACGTTCTCCCAGCCGTACTCGCGCAGCAAATACTCGTAGTTCTTCAGCGCAACACGCGTCTCGTCCGTCATCGTCGACCCCCTTCGCCCGGGTCCCGAACACCGAAAATCCTGCGGTGGATCGAGTACATTATTCCACAGAATGTGTGTGATGTGGTACAGAAAATCTCTTTGGTACGCCGGAGTCAGCGCCGCCGCCGGCACCCGACTCACTGTGAAACGTCGACGGGCAGTGGGCTCGCCGGTCGCTCGACGAAATCGAACGCCGCGTCGCAGGAACTTGAAGCAGCGGAATTCTCACCCACGGTGGGGCCTCGATCGGATTCGTCGGACCCCTCCCCGCCGTCCGCTACTCCTAGTCTGGGCTTGCCGTGCGACATCGGTTCCGGGGCCGCGCCGGCGTACATATCAGTTTCCCCTTCGGCCGGGACGAGCCCCGAGGCGCACACGAATCGGTGTGCCGCACTCACCGGGTCTCCCGAGGGTGAAGACGGAGCGACGGCCGCCTGCACCGGTTCGTGATGTCTGATGGTGCGTGGTGGCCTTCCCGATTCCCCGCTGCATACGGCTCGAGGGTGTCAGGGTGAAGTAATGACGACACAGCACCACCGGTCCGCCGGCCCAGCACCGCCGGCGGCGTCAACCGGGTCATCGGATACGGTGACCGCCGCCCTGAACGCCCTCGCAGGAGCCGCGACGCCGGTCCCGGGCGAAGCCCTCGATCGCATCCTCGAGCACGCATGCAAGTCGGCGACAGCAGTCCTGCGAGCATCCCGCGGCGCCGAGGTGGTCGTGTCCGTGACCGAGCTGGGCTTCGGCCGACCACACTCTGTGGCCACCGACGAGGCGGTGCGGGCGGTGGAACAGGCGCAGTACGCCGCCGGCGCCGGGCCGGGGGAACGGGCCGCGCACGAACGCCGGGTGGTGCAGGATCGGCGAGCACGCCCGGGCATGGCCGGCGTTCACCGCCGCCGCGCAGGAGGCCGGCTTCGTCGAGGCGGTGTCGGTACCGGTGTTCGCCGACGGCTAACCCGACCGAAGGTGATCGGCGTCATCGGCACCTACACTCGCAACCGGGACGGCGCCGAGTTCGTGGACGAGTCGGGATGGTGGGCGGGGCTGGAGTTGGTGACCACGGCGGTCTCCGCGACGTTGTCCGAGTCTCGGCGGCGCCAGAGCGCCGAAGGCGCGCTGGCACGGTTGCGGCGGGCGGTGAGCACGCGGGAAGAGGTGGACCGGGCGGTCGTGGTGCTGAGTCGACGTCCCCGCGCCACCCGCCGTCCGCGGCCTTCGCTGAAAGTCTCTGAACTGACCCAAACCGGCGTCAGTCCGACTGCTCGGGCGCAGTCACCGAAGCCGTCAGAAGCCGTTGCCGGGCGAGGCGCTCGAGGCCGGCACGGTTCGGGTCCCCCGGCGACCAACTCACCTCATCGCGGCACTCGCGCACCACCCGTGTCACCGTCGAGAGCGGCACCCGGCCGTCGAATTCACCACACAACCGCTCGACGACGTCGGCGTAGGAATCGGGCACAGCGACCACCACCTCAGCAGAACACCCGTCTATCGCGTACCCGCACCCGGTGTCGGGAAAACGGCATCGCCTCAACCCCCGCTCTCCTTCAGGTGCCTGGACGGCTTCAGCCGCATCCTTGGACGATCCGATCGCGAACCAGGACAAAAACCATGTCGACACCCACTCGGGAAGCCTGGGGCGTGCGACCACGCGAGAAGGTCGGCAGCCGTTAATCTGGTGCTTCGTCACCGGCGTCGACCGGGATCGTGTCCGCACGCTCGGCCGCGTCACCGGGCACGGCCTCGGATCGGCGTTTCTCGGCGACTCGATCCTCGATATCGTCGACCAGATCCGACAATTCCTTCCTGTACTCGGCCCGCTCGGCAGGACCATCGGTGCAGCGTTCGTCACCGACCTCCCCCCGTCCCGAGTGTCCCTCGTCCTCCGGCGTGCTCATGTGTCGTGTCCTCTTTCCTCCGACGGTGATCAGTGGCCGCGCGAACGGAAGCTGTGTCCCCGGCCATGGTGGGCTTGCGCGGAATGACCGGCCAGCGCCAGGGTAACCATCTCGGCCACACCGTGCCGATCACGCCCGCCGGACACCACCCATGCCACGCAAAGATTCACAACCCCAGCTCGAAGACAAGAACTGTACGAGCAACTGCACGGTACGAGGAACTGCGCGATCAGGGCGATTCGAAAAGAAGGCGCCAAGAATCTCCGACGCCGCCGCGGGCAGTCTCGGCGAGCACCGAAGCGGACCCGGTCATCACCGCCGCCGCCGACTTGGCCATCGGCACCCCGAGATCGGCCCGAACGCGACGACCACCGTCCACAAACTCTCGCCATCGGTGGACCGATCGACGGCCGCCGGTCCAAGCTCGGGTGTCCTACTCGCTCTCCCGTCTCACCTTGACCTCGGCGATATCGGCCAAATCAGCCGAGCCGAGCACGCCCTGGTACTCCCCTCGGCTGCCGCGGCACGAGGTGTCCGGCTGCGCCAGTCTCGAGGCAGTCAACAAAGATGCATCCGGACGCTCCTGCATACTCCAGGATCTCAGCGCTTTCGACGAGAAGCCCCCAGTCCCCACCGGAACGCTCCCGTGCCGGAAGCCCGCCGACGCGTCCCGTTCGGGCATGCCGGCGGACACCCTCCGACTCAGCGGTCGCTCGGCATCGACGGCAGAGCACCAAACACCGAACACCGAACACCGAACACGGAGCACGGAGCACGGAGCACGGAGCACGGAGCAGCATCCACGAACCGATCCGCATAGTGCGCCCCCCGAATCACGACTCTTCCAGGACCGCGTCGAGGGCCTTCTGCAGGGCGGACGGTTGCGCAGGAGAAGTCGGTGCCTTCGACTTCAACTCGAGCAACTCCGCGCCGATCTCCTGCAGCTTCTTGCGGCCGAGATGTTCACGCACCTGCGGGAACCACTCGTCCTCCTCCTCCTGGATGTGGTGTTCGACGTTCTCGATCAGCACCGTAGTCTTGGCATCGAAACGCTCGTCCCCGGGCGACATCGTCGCCAACTCCGTGACCAGAACGTCGGCGACATGATGCTCCTCATACGACTCGAGGATGTCGTCCTCGAGTTCCGGGACGAGCTCGCGGACCCGCGGATACATGCCCTCGTTCTCGATGTAGGTGTGCACGGTCAGGGCCTCGATGATCTTCTCGACGATCGTGCCCTTCTCCTTGTCCGCGTTCTCCCCCGCGCCGCGGAAGGAGCGGAACAACTTCCGGATCTCCTTATGATYGTTCTTCAAGATCACGATCGCATCGGACGACATGGCACACCTCACCTCATCAACCCGGCATGCGGGCCCGGACGGGACACCTCACCGCACAAGTACCCGACGGCGTCCCCGGGGAAACGGCGCCGGTCGAATCCCACCCTCGGACTGCACATCCGACCGGATTCTTCCCGACCGGCGCGTGTAAACCGCTGGCACACAACGACACGGCAGCAACCCCGCAGAAACCTGGAGCGAAGAACCCCGGAGAAACCGCACCATCAGCCCAAGTCGGCCACGACCCGGACGAAACGGAGGACGAGAACCGACACCGCCGTCGCACGATCCGCGTACCCACCGTCCCCGCAGGATCGAAAAAACCCCTGCCCGATGGCCGCGAACATCGGCGAGATCCACCGATCGGAACGGTTGCGGACGGCGTATCCTAAGGGGTGCGGTCGGATGGAGCGTAACCGCCATGGGCCACGCCACCCATGTGTCCTCCGCGGACGCCATGACCCGATTTCACGGTCGGCGCACGGTCCCGTGGTCGATCAATCCCGGCGACTACCACCTCGTCATCGACATGGAATACGTGAGAGGCCGATGTGTCACGCTGATACGCCGTCACGGTGACAAGCGATGAAGGTGTGTGACCAGACGCAGGAAACCGGAACCGGATTCGAGTGGGCTCGCGCACTGCCCTCCGGATCACTTTTCGGGGCGTTCCCTCCGGACGAGGAGGACGGAGTCGCCTGCGGGTTTCCACGGCAGAAAGACGGCGACCGCGACCGCGACCAGCAGCGAGGCCGAAACGGTGAGGTAGGAGGCGAGTTGGAAGCCTTCCAGGCACGCGGATTTCATCGCGTAAATCAGGTCGGCCTTCTGTTGCGCAAACGCGGGACTGGTCGGGCGGTGGACGATCTCGAGCACGCTGATGACGGTTTCGCGGGCGAAGCTCTTCTCGTACGGGGTCATCAGCAAGTCCGGGATGGCATCGATCCGCGGGCCGACCTCGCTCGTGTACACCGACGCCACGATCGACCCGAGCACCGCGACGCCGAGGGTGCCGCCGGCCTCGCGGGTGGTGTCGTTGACCGCCGAACCCGCCCCGGCCTCCTCGGGCGGCACCGACGACATGATGGATTCGGTGGCCGGGCCCTGGACGATGGCCAGACCGAGCCCCATCAGCACCATCGAGATGACCACCGGTCCCAGGTAGGGCGTCTCGACCTTCACTTGGCCGGCGATGAACATTCCGATACTCATCACCACCAGGCCGAACACGATGACCGCGGTGGTGCCGACCTTCTGGGCGATCAGCGTGGCCAGCGGCGCCCCGATCGCGATGGCCGCGGCGAACGGTAACGAGTGCAGCCCGAACTGCAGCGGTGTCAACTCCATCACCCCCTGGAAGTACTGGGTGATCATGAACAGGAACCCGAACATGCTGAAGTAGGCGACCGCGATCGCCAACGCCGGCAGGGAGAACCGCCTGATCCGGAAGAGCTGCATGTTCAGCACGGGGAAGGCGGTCCGCAGCTCCCACCGGACGAACGCCGCGAAGCACACCAGGGCGAGCGCGTAGCCGACCAGGCTGATCGGGGACAGCCAACCCCGATGCGGCGCCTCGATGATCGTCCACACCAGCGCGGTGACGCTCACCAGGGACAGGGCGATTCCGAGCAGATCGAGCCTGCCGACGTGCGCCGCCTTCGATTCCGGGACCAGCGCCCGGGTGAGAATCAGGACGAGCACGGCGACCGGCACGTTGATCCAGAACACCGAGTGCCAGGAGAAGTGCTCGAGCAGCCACCCCCCGGCGGTGGGGCCGATCGCGATGGCGAATCCGGCCATCGCCGTCCAGGCGGCGATGGCGACGGCCCGTTCCCGGGCATCGGTGAAGATATTGATGATCAGCGCGAGGGTGGCCGGGAACACCGCGGCGGCGAACACGCCCATCGCGGCGCGGGCGGCGATCACCTGGCCGAGGTCGGTGGCGAGTGCGCCGCCGACGGACATGACCGCGACACCAGCCAGTCCGATCATCATCAGCGTGCKCCGGCCGTACCGGTCGCCGAGGTGCCCGAACGCCAGCAACAGGCCCGCGAAGGTCAGCGTGTAGGCGTCGACCACCCACTGCAAACCGCTCATATCGGTGCGCAGCTGCACCCCGATCGAGGGCAACGCCACGTTGACGATGGTGTTGTCGAGCACCACCAGCAATTCCGCCAGGCAGATCACGACGAGCGCGAGGTAGCGGCCCCGCCGGCCCGGCCCGGGCGCGGGGGCCCGATGCGCGGCCGGGTGAACAACCGTCGAGTGGGACATGGTGGATTCGACTCCTCGTCACTGATATGCCGGTCAGCATATTTCTGAGGGAACAGTAACTGTAACTATCAGTATCAGTCAATGCCGGGAGATACCGACTCTCAGGCAGTTATGACAGCGGGAGCCCTCGAGCGCTACATATCGCCCGCGGCGTTCGGGCAGGAAAAGCTATGCTGAACGGCATAGGAATCGGCACTCAGCGAGGGTGGGCATGGGCACACGCACGTCGGCACGCGAGAACATGATGCTCAGCGCGGTGACCCTGTTCCGCGAACGCGGCGTCGACGCGACCTCGCTGGCGGATGTGATCGACCACGCACACGCCCCCCGGGGCTCGATCTACCACCACTTCCCCGGCGGCAAACCGCAACTGGCCGAGGAGGCCACCCGCCGCGCGGGTGCCCTCATGGGATCGATGATCAGCGCCAGTCTCGCGGACGGGGAACCGGCGCAGACCCTCGCGCTGATCGTCGACGTGTTCCGTCAGCAACTCCTCGACACCGACTATGCCGCCGGATGCCCGGTGGCAGCCGGCGCGCTCGAAGGCGGCGAGTATCCCGCAGCGAAACAGGCAGCGGGCGAAGCCTTCACCTCGTGGGAGTCGACCATCGCGGCAGCGTTGTGGCAGCGCGGCGTGCGGATGTCCCGCGCGCAGTCGGTCGCCACCCTGTCCATCGCCGCGCTCGAGGGCGCCTTGCTGCTGGCGAAAGCACAACGCAGCACCCAGGCACTGGATCGGGTCGCCACCGAACTCACCGCCGTGGTCGATGACGCGATCGAGGACGCAACATCGACCAGCCCGCGACGCGGCCGGTAGCAACCCACACAGTCCGGTTGTCGCCCGTCCGCACCCAGTGGGAAACTCGCAGCCCGGCAGGCCCGCCCGCCCCCGCCTAAAACCACCGCGCCCCTATGGCGTTCAGCGGCTGCTCAAGCAATGTGCCCGGGAACACGTCGATTCGGGCCACCCATGCGCACGCGTTGTTCGCTGCCGCCGCCGCGAAACTGACATCGCCGCCGGAAGCAGCTGGTTTCCTTCGCCAAGGGTGAATTTGCTCGGTTTTCTCACCACCGACATCACCCCTTGGGCGCTTCAGGACCGAGAATTGCGGGGGTTCGGCGCCGCTCCCCGAATCCTGTATGCCAGGGGGTGGCCGGACCGGGCGCCTACCCCCACCGGGTGCCGCGTCCGGTTCCCGGGCGGTCACAGGTCGATGGTGAGGGAGGCTGACTTCGCGCGGTCGGTGCAGATGAGCATCGTGTCTGGTTCGTCGAGGAAGGCCGATCGTCCGCGGTGGTCGACGTCGCCGGAGAGGACCCGCACGCGGCAGGTGCCGCAGAATCCCTGCTGGCACGAGTACGGCACATCGGGTATCGCCTCTCGCACGGCGGCGAGGGCCGATCTGTCCGCCGGGACCTCGAGGGTCTTCGCGGTGTCGGCGAGGCGAAGCGTGAACGGCTCGCCGCCGACGACCGGTTCGGGGCTGAACCTCTCGAAATGCAGTCCGGCCGCTCCTGTCCGGTCGAACCGGGTTCGGATGTCGGGGAGCAGTCCCGGCGGTCCGCAGAAGTAGACGGAGGCGCGGGGACCGGCGTGTGCCAACAGTTCGGCAGCCGTGCGGCGGGCACCGGTGAGGATCCGGACTCGATCGGGGTCGAGTGCGCCGATCTCGTCGAGGAATGCCATCGTCGCGGTGTCACGGCCGAGGTAGGTCAGGTGCCAGTCGACACCCGCTGCGGCCGCGGCCCGGACCATGGGCAGGATGGGGGTGATGCCGATGCCTGCGGCGATGAACACCACCCGGGAGATGTCGGCCCGGGCCAGGTGCGGGTAGGCGAAGGGGAAGGCGTTGCGGGGGCCACCCGCGGTGACCGGTGCACCGGCGGGCAGCTGGTCGTGGATTTCGATCGATGCGCCGCCGCCGTCGGATATCCGGCGGACCGCGATCCGATAGCTTCCCCTATCGGCGGGATCGCCGCACAGTGAATACTGCCGGACCCTTCCCGAGGGCAGCGTCAGGTCCAGGTGCGCGCCCGGGTGCCACGGCGGCAGGACGGACCCGTCCGCAGATTTCAGGCGCAGGCTGAGCACTCCGTCGGCCTCGACGCGGCGGTCCGCCACGAGCAGGCGCAGCACCCGGTCGACGGGGGTGGGTTCGGTGATGCGCGCCCGGCTGGTGACGGCGGCGTAGCCGCGGACCGCGAGGCGGAAGCCGGACATCAGCCGGTCGGGTTTGTCCGGTCGGCGCAGTGACGGCGGGACCGGTGTGAGGAAGTGTGCGGTCATGAGCGGGCTCCAGTGCGTTTGCGGCTCAGGCTGCGGMGCGCGCGGCGGGAGAGGAGGCGAGGTAGGCGACCGCTTGGCTGGTCGAGCCGTACTGGGAGGGGTGGTAGCCGGGCCGGAAGTATTCGACGAACATCTTGGCCAGGCTCCACGGGCTCGGCATCAGGCCTTTGCGCCAGGCCCGCCGCACGTCACGGAACCGGATGCGCCGATCCCTCTCGGCGAGTTCGGGATCGACGGACATCAGGTAGCGGATGCCGCGGGTCCACAGGATCGCGAGGGTGGGCGCGGCGATCAGCCACGTGCGCACCCGGCGCGGGTAGCGGCCGTCGAGGTGGGTGAAGAGGTCGAATGCGACATGACGGTGTTCGACCTCTTCGGCCAGGTGCCACCGGAGCAGGTCGAGGACCTGCGGCGCGAGGGCGTTGTCCCAGGCGCGGGCGTTGAGTCCCCAATCGCCGAGATAGGAGGTGAAGTGTTCGAGGGCGGCCACGACGGCGACCCGTTCGAGGAGCCAGGAATGGGCTTTGCGGCCGGTCAGGTCACGGTCGCCGAGCAGACGGCGAAAAAACCACCGAACCTGCTCGACGTACGGATCCGTGTCGAGCCCCTCGGAATTCAGATGTTCGAGCAGTGATTGGTGCGAGGAGGAATGGGTGGCTTCCTGGCCGATGAACCCGATCACGTCCTCACGTACCGCGTCGTCCTCGATCAGCGGCAGTGCCTGCTGAAAGACGTCGACGAAGAACACCTCACCCTCGGGCAGGAGCATGTTCATCCCGTTGGCGTAGTGCGTGGCGAACGGGTTGGCGTCGAAGTAGTGCATCGGCAACCCGGTCCAGTCCCAGGACACGTTGCGGGCCGTGAGGGCGACCTTGTCGGTATCGGGGTGTGTGCTCATCGTGCTTCTCCGATCGGGTTGGTGTTCGACCGCTCGTGCTCGTCGATGAAGGAACGCACCCGGTCGGCGATGGCCGTCGGGTGGAATGCCGGGACCCAGTGCCCGCCGTCGACGGAATGGACCTGCGAATTGACTGCCCAGCGGCCGATGTCGATTTGGCTCGCGGGGGTGATGAAGATGTCCCGGCGCGGAGCCAGAACCTGAACTGGCACCTCGGTGGTGCGCTCCTGTGGGCGCAGCAGGCGCGGCAGCAGGTTCGCGGTGTAGATCCCCAGGGCCCCGCGATTGTCGCGGGCCCGGTGCGCCGGGGCGTCTGCGGGGCGGGAGCCGGTTTCGAAGTGCGCGGCCAACGCGATCGCGGCGTCGACCAGACCCAGTCGGCACACCAACGGGGCGATCCAGGGGATCTGGAAGAAACCCATGTACAGCGGCGACTTCCACTGCCCCACCAGGTCTTTCCACCCACGGGGCCCGACCGTCAGCCGGGACCGGATCCAGTAGGGAACGTGATCGAGGCACGGACCGGACACCGAGGTCAGCGACGCGACACGATGGCGCTGCACCGGATCTGTGGCGACGTGCCACGCCTGTACCGAACCCCAGTCATGGCCGAGAAGGTGCACCGGCCGGCCCGGAGAGACCGCGTCGATAACCCGGCCGATGTCGTCCGCGAGCTGGTCGAGGCGATAGTCCCTGATCCGTCGCGGTTGCCCGGACGCGCCCGACCCCCGCACATCGAAGGTCACCACACGCAACGACGACGCGAGCTCGCCCGCCACCCCGTCCCAGACCCGGTGATCATCGGGAAACCCGTGCACACACAACACCGTCGGCGCGGCGGCGTTGCCCCGCACGTGCACCGCCAGCCGAACCCCGTCCGAGGCGTCCACGTAGGTGGTCATCACGCAACCCCAGCCGTCGCCCGACCGCACGCGGCGTCCGGCCCGGTATCCGGGTTTCGCAGGATGCGCGGTGCGACCGGCAGTCGGATTGTCGATGGTGTCATGCGAAGTCCTTCGTGGAAGCGGCGGCGGACGTCCCCGAAAATGCCATTCGGGGCGAACTAGGTGTTAACGTCAGTAACACTTTTTCCACGATAGTAGACTGATCGAGCTACCGCAAGGATTGTTCGCTCAACACGAGGAGGGGAACCATGGCTCCGGGTCCGCGTGACCGGCTCATCGCCGGCACGATCGCACTGGTGCGCGAGCGCGGCGTCGCCGGCACCGGCATCACCGAACTGCTGGCACGTAGCGGCACCGCGCGGCGTTCGATCTACCAGAACTTCCCCCGCGGGAAAGAGCAACTCATCGAGGAATCGACCCGAGCGGCCGGCCGGTTGATGAGTGCGCTCATCGCCGAATTCACGGGGTCCGGCGACCCCGCCGAGGGCCTCGTTGCTTTCATTCAGATGTGGAAGGACACGCTGCTGGCCAGCGATTTCACCGCCGGATGCCCGATCGTCGCGGCGGCCCTGTGTGGGCCCGAGGTACCGGCGGCGCCCGCCGTGGCAGCCGAAGTTTTCGGCGACTGGGAGAGCCTGCTCTCCGATCAACTCGAGCGTGTCGGCGTTGACGGGCCGGTCGCCCGGTCGCTGGCGACCACCGTAGTGTGCGCGGTCGAAGGTGCCGTCATCGTGGCCCTCTCGTCACGCTCCGTCCAACCACTCGATCGAACCGGAACGCATCTCGCCGAACTGATCCGGCTGCACCTCTCCTAGTGCTCCGGGAGGAATCGGCACCATCGCCGCCCTGCACATCCGTGTGGGGCGAACCGGCAGCCGCGGTGCGTCGTGGCGGCACGGCGGCGCCGGTGATACGCCCGGATCTGCCGGTCGGCGCACCCACTAAGTTGTTCGGCCGAGTCCGAATATCGGGTACCAGGTGTGTTGGTGTCGAATCGGGGGCGCAACGCCGCGATATTCGGCGAGGCCATGGCGAAGTTCGAGGCGCAGCACGAACTCGACCCCGATTCATCCGCCGGGCGCGGCTTGCTGTTACCGCACGCGCCCACGATGCCGAAGACTGCCGAACCCTGCTCTCCATCCCGGGAATCCCGCCCGAGCCCGACACCCCGGCTGATCCGTAGCCTCTCCTACCCCCGGTGCGGTGCCGCGTCCGCCGGCGAACCGGCACCGTGCCAACCCGTCGCACGGGCTGCTTCCCGACCGGCCGCCCTTCGGTGGCTCCCCCATGATCATCCTCGCCCGCGAGCAGGGACCCATGTCGGCCGCGCGATGTCGGCCGAGCCCGTTCACGGTGACCACCACCATGTGCTCGTCGACCGGATCGCCGTCGCGCGCCCGAGTCCGTCACCGCCCTGCGGCCGCGCCCGCGCCTGTACGGCTCGTGGTGCCGGTTAGTTCGAGTCGGTGACGCGGTCGCGGCCGACGAGTTCGTTTTCGATGTCGGCGAGCCGATCGAGGGCGAGGTCGCGGTCGGGTGCGCCGGTGGGAGTGTCGCCGGTGACGATCGAGGTGAGCCAGTCGCCGTCGAGGGTGAGCGTATAGACGGGCCGGTGTGCGGCGGCGGACTCGATGATGGAGGCTCTGGTGGCGTCGATGAGTTCAGTGGCGGCGGTGCGGAGGTCGAGGGCCGCACCGGTCTGGGCGGTCGTGCCGCCTTCGGCGGCGATGGTGAGGGTCCAACTGATCATGGCGATGCCGTCTCTCGGTGTGTGGTGGGGTGCTGTGGTGGTGTGAGTATGCCGGGGAGCTCGGACGTGTTGCCGGGACCTGGCTGGCCGGACCCGGGTCCCGTGGAGGATCACCGACGGGGTTCTCGGTATCAAGTACCGGGCACGCAACGACGAGGACAGGTTCTCGTCGTCATGACCATCAAGCCCAATGCCGGTGTGGGGCTGCATGACCTGGTGGCCGTGCCCCGGGGCCCGATCATGCTCGATGACGGGGTTGGAGCTGGTCAGATCCCATCTCGCAAAATACAACGCAACAGTGATCTAAGCATCTACGTCGATCTCCCACTGTCTGCCACCGGTGTGGCGGGCGGTATCGGACGGCGCGTTTGAGGCGGCCTGTTCTACCGTGACCAGTGACGATCACAAGACGGCACTCCGGGCACCCGATGTGGATTTGCTGGGCTGCGGCGATGCCATCGGCCGACGGCATCTGCAGTCCAAGACAGCGGCGTCGGGACGGTGCCGATACGCCTGCCCGCCCGCTTCGCCGCCAGTTGACGCTTGCCCAATCACGAACAGATCGTCGTGCAGTCCCAGGAGGGCCACGAGTGCGGTCTGTAGTCGGGGCGTGCTCAATTCGGACAATGTCAGAAGCGAGCAACCTGTGCATAGGGGCAAAGGTCACTGCACCATCGGCCTCGGCACGCAGCGCGGGCTGGACGCCGGCGACCCGGTTGAGCACGGTCGGGCGCTGCGAGCTACGGCACCTGCACCGCATAGTCGGTTCGCTGCTCGACGGCGTGCGCGGCTCGACGCCCACGTCCTGGTGGCCGCCCACAACCAGATACACAATTTTGCGGCACCACGCGGGCGGCTCATTCGAAACCTGCCGCGCGCACCTATGAGGTCGTCGCCCACGCGATTCGACCTCACCGGCGACTCCGCGTCGTGTCCGTCTAGGATCCGGCCATGGGAGGCGAGTGGATTCAAATCGATCAGGACTGTGTGACGTGCGGCGCGGCCGCGTTTCGGCACCATATTTATGCCAGCCTCGGCGGCGTGCTAATCGAGACTGACCTGTACGAGTGCGCCACCCCGGGTTGCCCCGGGCCTGTCGCGATCTGCGAACCGATCGACGGCTGATCGCAAAGAAACCCCCACCGGCTGAGCCGTGACGCGCTGCGGTGGGTCTCACTGCCGCCAATCGCCCACGGCCGCAGCAGGCGAAAACGCGCCGAGGTCGGCAGACGTAGGTCGGAGTCTCTACACCGACCCAAAACGGCGAGGTTCGGAATCGGTACGCGGTCAACCTATCTGCGGCGAACCGACGCCACTGCCGATTCCGAGCGAACCTCGACCATCTACTGCGCACGACCACCTGGAATTGTCTTCACGAGACCGCACGAACGCGGTTGGCGGGAGCCCTCGTCGAGGGTCGGATGCACGCCGCCGCGTATTGCGATGATTCCGAGTATCACCGCATCACCAAGCAGGAAAGCGGCCATCGTGCCGAGAACAATGCTGTCGTACGCGACTGCGACCAAAGCGCCCATCGGGAACGCCACGGCGCTCGCGACAGCACACGACTTCCACAGCCAGCGATAACGCCTCACGCACGGACTGTAACTGAACGATTGCCCAGTACGGAATCCGCTACTGCGATGGCATGTGTCACAGCGGGACCGGGGGCCAGGAACCGAGGCGAGTCGGCCTGGACGGAGTTGGTCCGGGTCGCGCGGTGAACGTCGGATGGGCGTACCCCGCCAGCACCGGGAGTGCGCTCGAAGCGCCTGAGTAAACCAAACAGGGACTGGCGCGAGCGAGGCGGGGATGGGGCACCCGTTGATGGTGCTCAGCAGCTGCCAATACCATTCGGTCCGAGGGTCATTGGCCACCTCGTGGCGAAGCGCCAGGGACATTCGGTAGCGAGTGCTGTCCGTGGCGTCGACGGTCTG
Organism: Rhodococcus sp. P4_B6; assembly: GCF_056402215.1. NCBI lineage: Bacteria > Bacillati > Actinomycetota > Actinomycetes > Mycobacteriales > Nocardiaceae > Rhodococcus > Rhodococcus sp. P4_B6. Next base: position 39,769 of record NZ_JBFUHV010000069.1, read on the forward strand.
CGCGTACTGCGCGACGAAATCGTCCACGACCGGCCCGTCCTTCGAGCTACTGGGACCTGATGCCGTCCCCAATGGCCCGAGTGACTGTGGCCCGGAGGCATTCGGCGAGGTCATCATGTAGCCCGGCTGGTTATCGTCGGCGCGCTCGATCGCCGGGTGCTGGGGCATTCGGCGGACACTGCGCGGAAATCGTCGACGACGAGGTAGGCCAGCTCGACCCAGGCCTGGACCTGCTCCGGGGATGGGCCGTCCCGAAGCACTGGCATCGCTTCGGCATCATCGCGAGCGCGGCCGGCTCCGGATCGTGACCGTGGCCCTCTCCGCACCCCCCGAGCTCTGACCGCCTGGCCGCCTCTGGCCCCACTCTCTAGGGGAAAACCCAATACTCCAGTAGAACACCAGAGCGCTCTGGCAGCCCAGTCACCACGGCCACCCAAGCGGTGCTTCTTGGGGCTACTTGTCGCGGGACTCACCCACACCCTGGCGCGGGAGGACACGTTGACCGGTGAGTGCGTCGACGACACCGGCAAGATCCTGGGGAGAGAGTTGACCGGCCGAAGGCGGGCGCGGAGACGGTGAGGCCCGGGATGTCTTGTTGTCCATGAGCGGTGACCCATCGGATTGGTGTGGTGAATAGGCACCAAGCGTACGAGTCCGGCGCATCACACCTGTTGCGGGAAGGTGAGATCGGCGTGACATCTCTATCAGTGTTCCAGCGGCAGGTGGATACGGGTGCAGGTGCCACTCCGCCCGAATACTGAGCGGCACCTGCACGCCACCCCTCGCGCGAATCGCCCCAGCGACTCATGTCGTCATGGGACCCGCCATGACCAACCGAACCCCACCAGAAAACAGGGAGGATGGTCTTTTTTGACAGCGGTGGGCGCATAGTGGACACGGGCACCTCGTAGGAAGGCGTGCGAACACGTACCGCCGGTAGCGTTCGCGCAGGCTGTAGGGGTGCGACCCGATCAACCGGGCCTCACCCGAGGTGGCACGGAAGGTGCGGCGAATGGTTCAACAGCAACGAGCGGCGGTGACCCGAGCGCAGATCGTCCGCGGGGCAGCGGAGATGTTCGACAAGTCCGGGTTCGAGGGAGCCAGCCTCGTCGAGATCACCGAAGCCGCCGGAATGACGAAGGGCGCCTTGTACTTCCATTTCCATTCCCAGGAGGAGTTGGCCCGGCACATCATCGCCGAGCAACACCGGATCTCCATCGCCGCGGTCGAGGCCATCGCGGCGCAGGAGGCATCGGCGCTCGAGCAGATCGTGATGCTCTGCCACGAGAAGGGGTATCGACATCGCCGCGGGGCGACCGGAGTGGTCACGCCAACGTTCGGACGCGGAACGCATTTCCATGGAGCGGGTGAGCACCCTGAGGACGTCGACGTGCGGGTGCGCGGGCGCTGAAAGGTCCTTCGCGCTGGTGATCAGCTTGTGATTTCCACCAGCTCCCACTACCTGCGCACAAGTTGCCACCCAACACGTGTCGACTTCCGTGACAGATCGTCAAACTGATCGACATACTCGAGTTAATGACTATCCGAATAACGCTCGACGGCTTTCACAAGGATGCGATCTCGATGCGAGAAACCCGGTCCTCGGCCTCACCTCTGCAGCTCTACGCCGCGTTTCGCCGCCATCACCCCACAATCGTGATGCCCGTCGACTACGTCACCGAATGCGGTTTCCGATTGGGACTTTGGCAGGACCGCCAGCGGGTGGCCCGCATGCTCGGCACCCTTCCGCCCCAACGCATTGCACAACTCGATGCGATCGGGTTCGTGTGGAGCGATGACGATCTTCCCCTTGCGCCGTGTCACCGGCCGACGGCAAGCGGCGACGGATGCTGACCGAAATCGCCGCCTACCGCGAAGAGCACGGCAACGCACTCGTTCCCGCGAACTATGTCACCGCCGACGGTGAACAGGTAGGCCAGTGGCTCTACCGGGCGGTCAAGAAGTGGCGAGCCAACGCCCTGCCCGACGACGAGCGGCGGCCACTCGCTGCCCTCGGGGTCTCCCCCGGCCCACGCCCACGGGGCCCACGAACATCGGCACAATCCGTCGGATAGACCCAGGCAACAGTACGGGCAGTTGCGCCACCCAGCCACAGGCTTGCTAGCTACGCTAGCTATGCGGGCAAGCGAGCTAACGTGCGGTCGGCTACCGCGAAGCACCCAGCACACTCGCCGAGGAGCCGCCGTGACGGCACTGATCACTGTGCGTCAGTTGCCCCCGTAGGGGACACCGGTGGTCGGCGTCGTCGAGGGCTCCCGCCCGGCCGCCCAAGCTCTCCAGGCCGACTGGCGCGTCGCTTACGTCACTGTGACGAACGCTCGAGCATTGCGGGGTCCCCACTGCGGCACCCGGTCGAGCGACCGACCGGGTGCGCGACCGACCCTCGACCCACACAATCTCGCAAAGTGGAGCCCGCCGACTCATCCCGGTGAACACGCAGACAGGCACCATCCGCTTCTGGGACCGAGATCGACGTCGAGACCGAGATCAAGACCGAGGTCGAGGTCGAGGTCCGCGAGGAACCCACATGTGTTGCAGTGCTTCAGGGGTCGTTCACGAGATCTCCTCCGGTGAACAGCCGCACCCGCCGAGAACGACAGATGTCGTAGACGGCGGTGTCGCCCCGGCTGCCCCGGGCGACACCGTCCTTGACTGCCTGGACGACGCCCTCAGCCAGGTGCCGGAGTAGAACGCTATTCGTCGCCGGGGATGGACGGTCGAAGAGACCAGGCTAGCGCCGCCGAGCGTAACCTCGGTGTGCAGGTCGCTTCCGAAGTACCCCTCACGGTGTTTGGACCCACCACTGCACCTGCGCTTTAGAGCAGCGATAGCGCAGCGCAATAGGTCCTTTCGGGTGTGTGCTCTCATGATTGACCCCTGTCGAGAATGTCGAGTTGGACGCGGTTGTGGTGGCTGATTTCCCACCGGCCGGCTTCGAGGTCGTGAAGGAGGTCGCGGCACCGCTCATCGGTGCTCACGTCCGCGACTTGCCCGTTGATCGGGCCGCGGATTCCGTTCCGCCAGTCGATGACCGTGTAGACGAAGTCACCTGTGGTGGCGAAGTCGCGTGGGCGGGTGCACACGACGAAGTGCTCCGAGAGTGCGCGGACGGTGTAGGGGCGGCGGGGTTCGAGACCGAAGCGGATTCGCCCACCAACATCGAGTGGGATCGGAGGTGTGGGTGATCCCGTGGCGTTCATCAGTGTCACCGCGCACCCCCGCCCGCAGACCTGCCTTGGAGCGCTGCCCGCTGATTATCGGCGCGCGTGTCCCGGTCGATGTGGCCGCGGCCCAACCCCTCCGGCCGGTGCCCGAGGTGGAAACCGACCTCGCCGTCCTGGTGTAGGTGGGGGCAGGGGTAGATCGCCAGGCCCTGGCATTTTTCGTGGTGGGTGCGGGCCGCACGCGCGGCCCTGCGGGTGAAGTAGGTGCGTTTGCCGCCACAGTGCGGGCAACTCACCCAGCACGATGTCGGGCGGTGTGTTCGACGGGCCACTTTCCGGTGCTCCTATTCGACTGGGAGATATAGGTTCTCGGACCGAACGTCAACGCCGGGGCGGTGACCTGAACTGCGGCGTTTCTTCGTCCGGGCCAGGTCGGATTTCGACACAGCAACCGCTCTATCTGCCAGGTTCTCGGTTCCGTGGTCGAGGTGAAGTTCAAATGAAGTCGGCCGCGAGATGAAGCACGCAGTGGTGGTCCTACCGGGACGCGCTTGGATTGTCAGGCGGCGCGGGTGATCTGCAGGTTCAGCCAGTCCGAGACCCACTGGATGGCGTTGCGGCCGGCGTTGTCGACGACGAGGTTCTGGTAGCTCTGGTGTGCACCGGAGGCGAAGAAGCTGGCCGCGTTCAGGCCCTCGCCGACGACCGCGGCGAGATCCTCGGCCCCCTGCGACTGCGCCATCGTCGACACCGACCCGGCGAGTGCTGCGAGGTCGAGGGTCTGCGCCTGCGTGGTGATCGCGTTGCCCACGGGATTGGTCTGTTTGCCGAGCAGCTTGGGGTCGGTCTTGCTGGCTGTGCCGGTGAGCATGTTCGCGGCCACCGAGGCGAGGTCGAGGCCGAGTGGGAGCAACGCTGCCGTCTGCGCGGCGGCACCGACCGGGTCGGGTAGTACCCCGGGCGGGGGAAAGAGCTTGTCCGCGGCGGCCCACGCAATTTCCTGGGCTTGACCGGCGATGTTGGCCAGCTTGATCACGTCGACGTTGCCGAGGATGCTGGTGACCAGCGC
>NZ_JBFUHV010000070.1:0-42853 GCF_056402215.1 Rhodococcus sp. P4_B6
GTGCTGCGGGTCAATTTGGATCCGCAAGAGGTGATGCGCGTCTACTTCTACAACCCCAACAACGACAGCGGACAGGACTGGGGTGACGGCGTCGTCGTGAGCACCGCAGGTCACGGCGAAAGATTCGGCGAATCTTCGCTACCGTTCGAGCAGTTTGCCTCCCGGCTGTACATATTCCACTTCGATCCACTGGAGCCAGGCGAAGTAGCTGGGGTCACCCGAGGCGAGCTCGATCGCGTGGTGGGGCACATCCACCGCAGTTGGGGTGCGGATCGGCTGCCGGAACTCGAGACACACGCAGACTGTTGACTCGACTTCACGCCGCAATCATGGTGCCGGTCCGGACGATGCCCGGGCGTGCACGGATCAGCCTCTTTGGCGTGCGCTCACCGGCCTGCTGACGCCGTGTCTGTTCTCGAGTTAGGTTCGTGCGGGCAGATGGCGACCCGAGCCTTCCGCGTGGGTACAGATCCGGATCCACGTTTCACCCTCGCGAACGAGCGGACGTTTCTGGCCTGGATCCGGACGTCGCTAGGGCTTCTCGCGGCCGCCGTAGGGTTCCAAGCCTTTGGGGCCGAGTTGGTCGGCCCGACGGTCCAGACGGTGCTGGTGATAGGAATGCTCGCGGGTTCCGCGGCGCTCAGCGTCTTCGCCTACGCGCGCTGGCACAAGGTCGAGGGTGCGCTGCGCACGGTGACGCATGGTCCGAGCAGGAGGATCGATGTCGCATCTGCTGGCGGTGCGGGGCGGCGGCACCCACAGTTCGGTGGGCCCCGCCGAGTCCGCCGGCTCGGGCAGGTGAGCTCAACTGCCGAAAAGGGTGCCTAGTTCGCTGAGGTCGGGGACGAGTGCGGCGGCGGGTGGTGCGGGGTCGACGCTGGGCACGGTGACGACGGTGGAGGCTTGTTGCACGGTGTAGGCGGTCATCGGGAACTGGACCAGGTATTGCTCGATGCCGGGGTAGTTGGAGACCCACATGGCGGGGTCGGTGCCTTCGCGTCCGCAGGAGGCGAGGGCGACGTAGGAGCCGTCGGGGACGTCGGTGACCGATTGGGTTGTGGTGCCGGGTGGTATGGCGTCCTGCTGGTATAGGGACTGCCCGCTGCGCATGATGTCGTCGAGCGGTGGGAGTACGCCGCCGGGTGCGGCGGCGAGGGAGGTGGTGCAGCCGATGGTGGCGCCGGTGTTGTTGGTGATTGTGTTGGTCACGGTCGATCCGGTGACGCTGAAGGCGTAGGTGACATCGGTGGCTTCGGCCGCTGATGCCGGTGCGGCGGTTGCGATGGCGAGGGGGATGGCCGCGGCGGCGAGGAGTGTGGTGCGGGCGGTCGTGCGCATGTGGTGGTCCTGTTCGTCGGGTGGGTGGTGCTGGGTGCATCGTGCAGGAAAAACCGACTGATTGGCATTGTTTTGGTGACATCGGGTCGACTTCGTACCCGAGGGCTCCGCGTGCATCGGTGAGGGCACGCCCTGAGCGGAAGGGTGGTGATCGCGGCGGTGGTGCCGTTCGGTGTAGATGGCGGTGCGTCGGAGACCGGTTCGGATGCTTCCACACCGCCCCACAGTGTCATGCAGACGCGTCGACTGTGGGGCGTGCGCTCGGCGCCTGGGCGCGTCGGTGAGGGGCGTGTCGGTGTGGTGAGGCACGATCATGATGGGCCGGGGCTCAATGATGCGGGGTGTGGTGGGTGGCGTCGAGTGATGGTGGGTGGCGGGTTCCACCGGGGTGGTGGCGGCGTGCGGAAGTGTTCCGGGGGCGCAGCCCCAAGCGGGCGGTGACCCTGGATCCGAGTGCGTCGGCAACGGTTGATGCGTTGATCGCTCGGGCGGGTGTGGAGTTCGAGCGCACCATCGCGCATCCGGCGACTCCGGAGGATCTCGCGGCCGCCGGCCGGTCCTTTCTGGAAGGCCGGGCGCGGGGGGACGGTGCGGTCGATGTGTTGGGCGCTGCGGTGGCCTGGATGGTCCTCACGGATCAACCCGAAAATGCTTTCAAAGTCACATTTTTGGATGAACTGGTGGCCCGATACGGTGCGGCGTCGGCGGCGGAGGCTGCCGTGGTGGTGGCCGGGTTGCGGACCCGGTTTCACCGGCCGGGACCGGGGGAGCCGATGGTGGCGATCAGGTCGGTGGAGCGGCGACCGGTCGAGGATCTGCTCAATGTGCATGTCTTCGAGCCGCACAGCCGGCTGCGGGACTTGCTCGCCGTGTCGACCGACAGCGAATACGCGGCGGCGGTTTCTGCGTTGGGCCGGATCGCATACGCGGAGGAGTGGCGTCGGTGCCGAATGAGCGTCGCCACTGAATGTATGTCGTACGACTATGAGCTCGCTATATGCACGAGAGTGGGCGACGAGAGTGGGACAGTGGCCCACTTCCGACGCTGTCTGATCGCCACGGAGCTGGTCGCGGCCGCAGGTCGTGGAGAGCGGTCGCGACCAGCTGGGTGTTGGGTGCGAGACCGGTCAGATGCCTGTCGAACCCGAACATTGTTGGCTCAAGACGTATTCGGTTGCATCTTGTCGGCGTTAGACGGTGGCGGGTTCGTCCGGCTCGCTTGGTTCTTTCGGGCGTCCTGTCGTCCGGCGGGTCCATTCCTGCAGGACATCGTCGGATGTCGATGCGGTTGTGAGGCTGACGATGATGAATGTCATCAGTGAGGTGCCGAGGCCGTAGTAGACGGGTTCGGTCGCGAGAATGTCGCCGATGATGAGCATTGAGGCGACCGTTGCTATGGCGCCGACAAGCATGGAGGCGAGTGCGGCGGTGCCGGTTGCTCGTTTCCAGACCAGTCCGCCGAGGATGGGAACCAGCAGTCCGCCGACCAGGATGTCGTAGGCGATGGTGATGGCGGCGACGACGTCCCTGATCATTGCTGCGAGGACGATGGCGATGATCCCGGTGGTGAGGACGTACAGGCGGTTTCCTCGTACGTCTGCTTCCGGGTCGATGTCGGAGGTCTGCGTTGGTTGTGTCTTGAACAGCGAGCGTAGGAGTGGGGCGATGTCCTGGCGGCAGACTGTCGCGGTTGCGATGAGCGCCCCTGAGGCGGTCGACATCATCGCGGCGACGGCGGCGGCGAGGACTAGTCCGCTGATGCCGACGGGCAGGATGGTGTTCGCGATATCGGCATATACGTCATCGGAGGCTTCGATTCCGGGGAGCAGGGCTGCGCCGGCGGTTCCGATGAGCGCACCGGCGACGCCGTAGAGGAGGCAGTAGAAGCCTGCGGCGGTGCCGCCCCATTGGGCGACTTGCGGTGAGCGTGCGGTGAAGACACGCTGCCAGATGTCTTGTCCGATGAGGATTCCGAATGTGTAGACGACGAAGTAGGTAACGATGGTGGCCCCGCCGATGGTCCCGAGGTCGAAGGCTTGGGTGCCGAGTCGGTCGACGATGCCGTCGTATCCTCCGGCTTTGTTCCAGGTGATCGGCAGCATGAGGGCGAAGATGCCCAGGGTCTTGACGACGAATTGCACCATATCGGTGAGGGTGATGGCCCACATACCTCCGAGGGAGGAGTAGCAGACGACGATGGCCCCGCCGAGAATGACCGAATAGATCTGTCCGAAGCCGAACAGGACCGAGAAGATCGTCGAATAGGCGATGGTGGAACTGACGGTGAGCATCAGGGTGTAGGCGGCCATCACGATCCCGGAGGCGCCGGCGCCGTCGATTCCGTAGCGCAGTTTCAGCATTCCGGCGACCGTGTAGACGCGCAGTCTCTGGATGCGGGGAGCGAAGACCAGGCTCAGTATCAGGACGCCCACCGAGATGGACACGACGAGCCACATTCCCGAGATTCCGTATTTGTAGCCGAGTCCCACGCCGCCGACCGTCGATGCTCCGCCGATGACCACGGCGCCCATGGTGCTGGTGTAGAGGACGGGGCCGAGCCGTCTACCTGCGACCAGATAGTCGGATGAGTTGTGGGAGCGCCGCTTGCCCCACCAGCCGAACGCCAGCATGGCGCCCAAATAGATGACGATGATTGCTATGTCCACAAGATTCCCGTCGTGTGTCGGTGTCAGAAGTCGTTTGGATCGGGCCGCGCGATCGAGCGTGGCGTGAGTTCGAGTCCTCTGATGTGTGAGGCGATGGCGCTCATGGACGTAAGCCAGACGTCTTCCTGGGAACTCACGTGCTGAATCAGTTCCTCGAGCACCAAGGCTCGGGACGGCCGGCCGGACAGGAAGGGGTGGTTGGTGAGGATGAAGCATCCTCCGACCGAACGGATCCCTTCGAACTCGAGCCCCCAGATCTCGGCGGCCTTGCGTGGGCTTTCGATCAGGCCCGAACCGGAGAAGTCCGGGATGTAGCAGTACTGTTCCCAGTCGTCGAGGGCCCACTGAATCGGGATCTCGACGAGACTGCGGCCTCCGGTCACTGCGAGCTCGTAGGGATACTCGGCGTCCATGAGGCTGCTGTCGTAGAGAAAGCCACGATCGGCGAGCAGCCCGGGGGAGTGCCAGTTCAACTCCCACATCGGGGCCCGATACCCGACCGGGCGGTGCCCGGTGACGGTCTCGAGGGCATCGAGGCCGCGATCGAGGATCGCGGCCTCTTCCTGCGCGGTGAGGCCGGCCATCGATTCGTGCAGGTAGCCGTGGTGGGCGATCTCGTGACCGGCATCGGCGATCGCGCGAACGACATCCGGATACCGGTGGGCGGTGTACCCCGGGACGAAGAAGGTCGAGGTGACCTCGTGCCGGCGGAGCAGGTCGAGGATGCGGGGTACGCCGACGAGGGGTCCGTAGGCCTGATGGGACATCGCGGTCATGCGGTCCGCGTGCTGAATGGACACACCGAGTAGGGCTGATTCGGCGTCCACGTCGAAGGTGAAGCAGGCCGCGGCCTGCTTACCGTGGGGCCACTGGACGGAGGCGGCGGGTGTGGTCATGTCTTAACGATTCTGTGCTCCCGGTGAAGCATTGGTGCTCACGACTTCTTCGCCAGCAGGGAGGTGAACTCGTATGCGAGGTTGGCCGCGGCGACCCCGGTGATTTCGGCGTGGTCGTATGCGGGGGAGACCTCGACGATGTCGGCGCCGACCAGGTTGAGTCCGTCGAAGCCGCGGACGATGTCGAGCAGTTCGCGGCTGGTCATCCCGCCGGCCTCGGGGGTTCCGGTTGCGGGGGCGTGCGCGGGGTCGAGGACGTCGATGTCGATGGACACGTACAGCGGTGTCTCACCGATGGTCTGGCGGAGTTGGTCGATGATGTCGTCGATCGGCCGGCGGGTGAATTCTCGGCAGTGCACGATCTGGAAGCCGAGTTCGGCATCGGATGCGAGATCGTTCGGTGAGTACAGGGACCCGCGGATGCCGACGTGGGCGCTGTGGCCGTAGACGAACAGACCGTCCTCGGCGGCGCGGCGGAACGGGGTCCCATGGGTCAAAGGTGTCTCGAAGTAGGTGTCCCAGGTATCGAGGTGCGCGTCGAAGTGGACGAGTGCGACCGGGCCGTGCACCCGGTTGACGGCCTTGAGCAGGGGGTACGCGATGGTGTGATCACCGCCGAGGGTGACCAGTGTGGCACCGTCCTTGATGAGCTCGTAGGCGCTGGTTTCGATCTGGGCGACGGCGGTGTCGATGTCGAAGGGGTTGAACGCGATGTCGCCGGCGTCGACGACCTGCTGGTGTGCGAACGGCTCGACATCGAGGGCAGGGTTGTAGGGGCGCAGCAGGCGGGAGGACTGGCGGATGTGTGCGGGGCCGAACCGGGCACCGGGGCGGTACGTCACCCCGGTGTCGAAGGGGACACCGACGACCGCGACGTCGTAGCGGGGGACGTCCTCGATCCGGGGGAGCCGGGCGAAGGTCGCATGACCCGCGTAGCGGGGGACGATGAGTCCATCGACCTGCCCAACCGGCGCGGTGGTCTGAGTGTTGGCGGAGTTGTTGGTCACGCTCGGCATCGGGTTGTTCCTCCATTGATCTGAATTGTCTGGCCGACGTAGGCGCCGATCTCTTTGTGCGCCAGAAGTGCGACAGCAGCCGCGATTTCGTCGGGTCGGCCGATGCGGCCGACGGGGATGTCGTGGGCGTACTGGTCGTGCATGTCGGCGAGGGTCATGTTGGCGTCGGCGGCGTCGACTTCGAGTTGGGGGGTGTCGATGACACCGGGTGCGACGGCGTTGACGGTGATGTTCTCGGGGGCGAGTTCACGTCCGAGGGATTTGGTGAGGGCGATCAGCCCCGACTTCGACGCGGCGTACGCGGTGGCGCGTGGCCATCCGGTGACCCCCCATTCGGAGGTGACGATGACGATGTTGCCGCGGCCGCGCCGGCGCATGCCGGGCAGTACGGCCTGAATGGTGTGGAAGGTACCGGTGAGGTTCGTCTCGACGATCTTCCACCAGTCTTCTTCGGGGTGTTCGCCGAGTGCGCCCATGGACATGTAGGCGGCATTGCAGACCAGGATGTCGACGGACCCTTCGCTGCGTTCTATCGCGGCCACCGCGGACCGGATGGTGGCGGGGTCCGACATATCGGCGGGCACGGGGAACCCGTTGATCTGTTCGACGACGGCTTTCATGCTCGCGTTCTCGCTGCGGCCGTTGACACCGACTCGCGCTCCATCGGCGGCGAGGCGTTGCGCGATGGAGCGGCCGATGCCCTGGGTGGCGCCGGTGACGAGTGCTATCCGCCCCTGCTGGTGCTGAGTTTTCATCAGATCACGGCTCCGCTGTTGGGGGACAACACTTCTCCGGTGCAGAAGTCGGCTTCCTCGAGGAGGAACTGGACGGTGCGGGCCACTTCGTCGGGCCGGCACAACCGCCGGGCCGGAAGGGTGGCGAGATATTCCATTGCCCGCCACGGCGAATCGGGTGCCAGCATCGGTGTGTCGGTGGGGCCAGGGGCGATCGAGTTGACCCGCACTCCGGCCGGTGCGACTTCGGCGGCCAGGCTGCGCACGAAACCGATGACCGCGCCCTTGGCGGCGGCGTAATGAGATTCGCCGTCGCCACCCCCGATCGCGAGTTCGGACGAGATCGCGACGATCGATCCGTGTCCGCGGTCGAGCATCTGCGGTAACACCGCATGGGCGGCGTTGCGCAGGCCGCCCAGGTGTACTCGGAGCATCCTGTTCCAGGCGTCGCCGGTGATGTCCGAGACGGGGGCGGTGGAGTAGTGGCCGGCGGCGGTGACCAGGGCGTCGATCAGGCCGACGTCACGTTGTACCGATCTGATCGCCTGCGTGACGCTCTCGGAATCGGAGACGTCGGCGACGACGTGATAGCTGGTGTGCGGGGTCGGCACGAGGTCCAGGCCGGCGACCGTCCAGCCGTGGTCGGCCAGTGTGGTGGCGACGGCGGCGCCGATGCCGGACGCAGCGCCGGTGACCACTGCGATGCGGGTCATTGCGGTTCCTTTCCGGTAGTGCTCGTGATGCGGTCTCCGACCGGTCCGATGATGCGGTCTTTGACCTTGAGGTAGACCACGGCGCCGATCAGGCCGAGCCCCACCGCGGTGATCAGCATGCTCCAGTTGATGTACCAGGGCTGACCGGGCTGGGTGCGCGGCCACACCACGTTGATCGTCTGGAAGATGATCCACACCGCGGCGAAGTACGTCACCGGCGCGCTCGCCCGGCCGAGAGTGAATCGCCCCGGGGACCACTTGCCGGTCAGGTGTGCGAGGGCGGCCCCGATGACCGGGATGCCGAACGCGATGTAGAAGCCGATCACGGTGAAGTTGACGAGAATGTTGTAGAAGCTCGATCCGGCCAACAGAACCAGTAGAGCTGCCACGAGGGCGGTCAGACCGATCGCGTTGATCGGCATCCGTTCCGGCCCAGCGAGTTTGCCGAGTACCGAGGATCCGGGAAGTCCGCGGTCGCGGGCCGCTCCCCAGATGCACCGGGAGACCGCCGCCTGGACCGCAAGGAAGCTGGAGACGAATCCGATGACGAACATGATCAGCAGCGGCTTGGCCACGCCCGATCCGAGGTGCGCGAGAAGGGTCGATGCCACCGGATCGCTCGACTGTTCGGCGAGCACCTGGTTCAGATTCGGAATCGCCAGAATCAGTGCTGCGCTGGAGAACATCACGATCAGGCCCACACTGAGCAGGCCGAGGATGATCGCCTTGGGCACATTGCGTTCCGGGTCGTCGACTTCCTCGGCGATCGAGCCGGCGGATTCGAACCCGACGAACGCGAAGCCGGCGTAGGCGATGGCCAGCAGCATCGGTCCCGACGCCCAAGCGCCGCCGTTCGGTAGCCCCTCGAACAGCGTCGAGAAGGGGTTCTCCCGGTAGAACACGAGCAGGACGATGCCGAGACCGACCGATCCGACGACCTCGCAGATGATGCTGGCGATGATCATGACCTTGAGAATCTGCCGGCCGATCATGTTGGTTGCGGTACCGATCGCGATGATCGCCACCGCCAGCGTGGTGGTCATCCACCGGCTGGGATGTGCGACCCCGAAAACCTCGATGATGAATCCGGCGGCGGCGTAGGCGAGGGTGGACAGGGCGATGGTCAGACCCCACATGTAGGCCCACGCCGCTGTCCAGCCCCAGGTGGTGCTGCGGACATGTCGCGCCCACTGATAGACGCTGCCGGCGTACGGCCATCGCGACGACAGTTCACCGAAGACGGCCGCGACGGCGAGCTGACCGACCAGCACGATCGGGAACGCCCAAAAGAATTGTGGTCCCGCGGCGAACAGGCCGAGGGTGAAGATCGCGTACAACGCGACGATGGGAGAAACGTCGGCGAAGGCGAGCGACAGTGCGGAACGGAAGTTGAATCCGCGGTTGAGTTGTTCGCTCTCGGGTGGGTTAGAGGAGCGGGCGTGATGCACGGCAATCTCCGGATTGTCCAATTCCATGGTGGTGCTCCTCACAAAAAATCCTGGTGAGGCCCAACTATGGTCCCTGAACAACCAGGGGTGAATACTCAAAGAGTATAAATTTGACGATCTTATTTAGATGATGATCCAACTCGGTAGGAGAAATGCTCATGAGCCTGAGCGTGGGCGATCTGCTGGACACACCGCACCTGCGCCTCGAGCTGCAGGCCGGCCGGGAGGGCATCGGCAACCGGGTGACGTGGGCGCAGACCTCGGACCTGGACAGGCCGTGGGAATGGATGAYCGGCGGCGAACTACTCATGAAGAACGGCCGCACCCTGCCATCAACCCCGGCCGACCAGGTCGCCCTCCTCGAAGGCCTGGTCGCCAACGGAATCAGCGGTCTCGTGCTCGGGATCGACCCCGCGACACCGCCCTTGGACCCGGCGGCCGCCGCGGCGGCGGACTCGCTGCCCCTCCCCGTCATCTTCGCCCCCTATTCGGTGGGATTTGCCGCAATCGGGAGGGCCGTCGCCGACGCCACTACCGCGGACGAGGGCCGTCGGATGGCGGTCACCGAACGGGTCTACACCATGATCCGCAGATCAGTCACCCAACCGGCGCGAGACGGGGCGCTCACGCAACTCGCCCGCGATCTCGCGTGCAAGCTCGCCGTCCTCGACGCAGAAACCGGGCGCCCGGTTCTCGACGGCACCGATGCAATACCCGACGGGCTCCGAGACGCGCTGCTGACGGAAGTGCGCCGACGCGACGGCGCCCTCCCCGGGGTCGTTCATCTCGAAGTCGCAGGCACGAGAGCGCAGGTGGTGGAAGTTCCCGACGAAGAGCCCACCGTGCTGCTGACCTACGCCCACCGCGCCGCCGCCCCCGATATCGCGCTCCTCCAGCACATCGCCACCGCAGCGGCCGTCCTGCTCGCCCAACGCGGCATCCGCCGCGAACACGAGCGGCGGATCGGTGGGGAACTGTTGGCGCATCTGCTCGACAACCGGCTCGACGAGGACGACGCACTCCGCCAGCTCTCCGAGCGCAACCTCGTCGCGGACGACTGCGTCCTCGTTGCCGCCCGAGGCGGAAGCGAGACCGGGGAGCAGCACGTCCATCTCAGCCTCGACCGGCGCCGAATTCCCAACCTCCTACTCAAACGGTCCAGCCTGCTCTACGCACTCCTTCCCGCCTCCGAAGACGCGATCAGCGTGCTGCACCGCCGCCTGGGCCCGGATACGGCAATCGGCATCAGCGACCCGCTCAGCTCACCGGCCCGGGCCGCGGCAGCGGTTCGCGAAGCGAACTGGGCGGTGCGCGACGCCGCGAACGCTCCCAGCCGGCTCAGCAAGTACGCGGACGTCACCTTGTTGTCGGTCCTGCGAGATACCGAAGAAGCGCAGGTCGTGGTGGACCGTGTCCTGGGCCAACTGTTGCGCTACGATGCCGAACACGGAAGTGATCTGACGAAAACCCTCGACATCTTCCTCACCCATGACCGTTCCTGGCAGCAAGCCGCCGCCGCAACAGGAGTCCACCGCCAAACCGTGGTCTACCGAATGCGTCGGGTGGAGGAGATCACCGGACGCAACCTCTCCGCCACGGCGCACATCACCGAGCTGTGGCTGGCACTGCGGGCACGTGACCTGCTGAGTACACCCGGCTGAGAAACACAACCGGCCGATCCGGGCCCGCAACCCGATCGCCGCCGACACCCATCTGGAGCCCCGACCGTGCTGCCCACCATTGAACAGATCATCAAAATGCCGGTCGTGCAGTCAGGGCGCCCCGAAGTTGCTGCCGGCAAAAGGCACTTACACCGCACGGTGCGGTGGGTCCATGTGAGCGAGCTCGCGGACATCGCGCAGATGCTGCAGGGCGGGGAACTGATTTTGACCACCGGTATCGCCCTCGCGGACACCGAAGAAGAACTGCGTGAGTACGTCGCGGCTCTGGCCACCGCCGGGGCCAGTGGTCTGATCATCGAGCTCGGCCGACGTTTCACCACCCCACCGACCAGCCTGATCCGCGCCTGCACGCGCCAGCAGCTCCCACTGATCGTGCTCCACCGGCCTGTCGAGTTCGTCCGCCTCACCGAGGCGGTCCATACCCAGATCCTGCACGAGCAGATGGCGGCACTGCAGTTGTCCGAACGCGCCCACGCCACCTTCACCGCACTATCGGTCGAGGGCGCGAGCGTGACCGACATCGTCCGGGAAGCCGCGCACATGGTCGGGGCACCAGTCGTCTTCGAGGACCTGATGCGCCGCGTGCTGGCCTACGAACCGGCGGGCCAACCCGTCGATATGTTGCTGCAACGGTGGGATGTGCGCTCTCGTGCGGCGCAATCACGCTCGAGAACGGCGGTCTGTGGACCCGAGGAGTGGGCGGTCACCTCCGTCGAGGCCAACGGCGACGTCTTCGGCAGACTGATCATGCTGCCCGCGCACCGGGCCACGTGCGAGGAGATGAGGATCCTCGAACGCGCGGCCACCGCCTTGACCCTCAACCGTGTCCTCGAACGCGACGGCACCGCCATCGAAATTCACGCCCAGCGATCGATTCTGACCGACCTTATCGATGGCCGGTACCGAAGTGAAGGCGAAATACACTCACGCGCAGCATCTCTGGGTATATCTCTCGGCAAGCGAGCGTTGGTCGCGGTCGTGGTCGACGGACTCGCACACCCCGGGGACGGCGCGACCGGTGACCGGCTGCAGACAGTGGCACGAGCACTCGAGGCGACGGGCATCGTCGGCTTGCTGACCACGTTGTCCAACGGCACCGTCGGAATCCTGATCGCCCTCGACACGGCCGGACAGACACCGGCGACGGTCACCAGGCTGGCCACCCAGCTGCGACTATTGTCGCCGCAGAAGCCACCGCTGATCGGCATGGCCGAGCCGATCACCGGACTCGATGCCGTCCGCGGCGCCTTCTCCGAGGCCCTGCACATCGCCGCAGCTGCGCGCGCACACCCCGAGGACAAGCTGTACTTCCAGCTACCTGACATCAGACTGCGGGGATTGATCTACACATTCGCCGACGACCCCCGGCTCCAGGCGTTCGTCGAACGCACCCTGTCCCCGCTCCTCGAGTTCGATGCACGGCATCGCACCGACCTCACCGCGGTGCTGCGGGTCTACCTCGAACACCGTGCCAACAAAACCGAGGCCGCGCGGGCGGCGCGCCTGTCACGCCAATCGTTCTACGAACGCCTGGCCACCATCGAGAGGATCCTCGAGGTCGACCTCGGATCCGGTGAGGTGTGCACCTCGCTGCACGCCGCCCTGATGGGCTGGGAGTCGCGACAGCACCTTTAGGTGGGACAGGACACGCCGACGCCGCCCGGCTATGCCGATTACTGGGCCCGCGAATGTTCCTTCGGGATCACCGTGGTCCCCGTTGCGCGGACCACGACGACCGGCTCGTCGAGTACGTCGGCGGCGCTGGGAGCGAGATCGTACCGCGATGCGATGATCTTTCGGGCCTCGAACTCCACGGTGCGGCTGGTGTTTCCGATCTTCACCACACGCCCGGTGGCTTCGATGAAGTCCCCGGCGTAGACCGGGGCCAGGAACTCGACCGAGGAGTAGCCGACGAACAGGCCTTCGTCTCCGTCGGTGATCACTGCGATCTCGGTGATGATGTCGCCGAACAACTTCAGCATCCGCGCACCCTCGACGAGGTTACCGCCGTAATGCGCCTCCTCCTGTCCGATGCGCACCCGCAGTGTCGAGGTGATTTCCTTGTTCTTGCTCATGGTGATTGTTCCTTTCTCGGTGAATGCGCTCACGCGCGTTCGATGACGGCGTCGACCGCGGTCGCATGATCGCGGCCGACGATGAGGGGGTTGATGTCGATACTGAGGATGTTCGGGTGCGCGAGGGCTAGGTCGCTGACCGCGCGGAGCGCAATCAGGACACCGTGCCGGTACAGCGCGCCTCCGCGTGCGGCGTCCATCATGTTGCCGACGGTCGACTCGTCGAGGAGACGGGCCGCTGTCTTCTCGTCAACGGGGCCGACGTGCACGGCGGCGTCGTTGTGGAACTCCGTCCACACCCCGCCGATGCCTACCACGATCGTGGGCCCGAAGACACGGTCACGCTTGTACCCGACGATCACCTCGAGCTCACCCCGAATCTGTTCGACGACCAGAAAATTGAGGTTCAAATCGGGATTCTTTGCGATCATCTCGGCTGCGGCCTGCTCGACATCGACCGGGCTGATCGTGACCAAACCGCGCTCTGTTTTGTGGGTGATGTTCGGGGCGATTCCCTTCAGGACGATCGGGGTGGACAAGACGCGGGCGGCGGTGGCGGCCTCAGCGGGGTTGTCGACGCGCAGCCGGCGTGGAGTCGTCACACCCATCGACGCGAAAAGGCCGAGGGCCTGGTCCTCGGTGACCGCCAAGCCCGGGGGCAGGTCGGGGACGACCAGGGGGCGCTGCCAGGTGCTCTCCGCGACATCCTGGACCCCGGTTGCCAGTTTCGCCAACGCGGACAGTCCCGGACGTGCCCCACGCATCAGCGGAATCGCCGCCTTACGGCAGTACTCGACCAACACCGGATCGATCTCGTCGCTGACCGGGCTCAGCAGTACCGGAAACTTTCCCTGCCCGGAGTCGGTGTCGTGCAGGTACTGAGCCAGAGCGAGCCCGAGCTCACGTTCATGCGGACCGGACGCGCGGTGTTGGTCCATCGCGACCAGCAAGATGTCACCGGGTTCCCGCGCGGCGTGGTGGATCGCGGTGGGGTAGATGTTCGTGTAGTCGTCAGCGCCCCAGGGGTCGAGTGGGTTGCGGACCCCGAGAAATGGCCACCGTTCCCGCAGCGCTTTCACTGCGGCCGAGCTCATCAGCGGCAACTGCAGTCCTACCGTATCCGCGATGTCGGCGATGAGATTGCCCTCGCCCCCGGAGTTCGTCACCACGTGGGTGCGGCGTCCCCGAGGCCGACCGCGGTCGGCCCCGAGCAGCTCACCGAAGGCCATGAGTTCGTCGAGGTCGTCGGCAATCAACGCACCCGCCTGACGGAACGCCGCGGTCGTGAGCCGAGCCCCTGCCGCCAGCTTCCCCGAGTGCGCAGTCACGCCTTCGGTGGCGGTGTCCGAATGCCCGACGATGCAGACGGCGAGAGTTTTGCCCGCCTCACTCAGCCGGCGGGCAGCGGCAAGGGTTCGTGTGGCGTCGGTGAGTGTTTCGATGAACGCGAGGACCGATGACGTATGGACGTCTTCGGTGAAGAAGTCGAGGTAGTCGGCCAACCCGGTCACTGCCTCACTGCCCGACGACACCGCGGTCGACAACGGCACCCGGCCGCCGGCATTGACGAATGCTTCGATGATCGCGCCACTTTGTGCCACCACCGCGACAGTGCCACGACGAACGTCCGAGGTGACCGTTCCGACATAGGGTGCCGCCCGGGTGACGAGGTCGAGAACGCCCATGCAATTGGGACCCACCACCTCGAATTCGTACTCACGACGCAGCGCGGCCAACCCGTCGGAGACGGCGAGGGCATCGGCGCCGGAGTCGGTGTAGCCGGCTCCGGGGATGACGAATCCGCAGACGCCGACCTCGAGGCCTTCCCGAACGATGGGAAGGATCCGGTCGGTGCGAACCTGCACGACCGCGAGGTCCGGGGTCTTGTCCATCGCGCTCAGCGACGGCACGCCTGCAAGTCCGGCGACCTCACTGTGGTTCTGCGCCACGGGAATGAGCGCCCCGGTGTACCCCAGTTCGAGGCAGTTCCGCAATGCGACACTGCCGATGAACGAGCGAGGGGAGGCGCCCACCACCGCGATCGATTGAGGCCGCAAAAGTCTGTCCAGAAGCATGGGATCACTGTGCGAGCTGACAGGTGAGCTCCACCACTGACAATGTGTCCCCAGATGAGCGAAGCCCCGGACGATCTGTTCATTCCCGAACCCGTCGGCCGCTGTGAGACTGCCAGTAATCCCCAGAACTACAGGAGATCTCATGGCAGTTACTGACTCATTCCGTGCATTCGTCGTTCATCACGCCGACGGTCACACCACCAGAGAGGTTCGCGACCTGCGCCTCGACGACCTCGGGGCGGGCGACGTGGTCATCCGAGTCGCCTGGTCGAGCGTGAACTACAAGGACGGCCTCGCCAGTTCGGCGAACGGCAAGGTCGCGCGCCTCGACACGTTGATTCCCGGAATCGATCTTGCTGGCACGGTGGTGGATCCAGGATCGTCGGGCCTCGACATCGGTACCGAGGTCATCGTGCACGGATACGACCTCGGCGTGGCGCACAGTGGTGGCTACAGTCAGTTCGCCCGCGTACCGGCGGACTGGATCGTGCCCCTACCCGAAGACCTCACGGCACGCCAGGCGATGAGCCTGGGAACCGCCGGCTTCACTGCAGCGCTCAGTGTCCGCGCGCTCGAAGTGCAGGGTCTGCAACCCGGCAACGGACCGGTCCTCGTCACCGGTGCCACCGGCGGCGTCGGTAGCGTCGCGGTGAACATTCTCGCCGCAAAGGGCTACGAGGTCGCGGCCTCGACGGGCAAGGAGGACGGCGCGGCCTGGCTGACCAAACTCGGCGCCACCGAGGTACTCACCCGCGCCGAAACGTCGGTGATCGACAAGCCTCTGCAACGCGAACGATGGGCCGGGGCGATCGATTGCGTCGGTGGCAACACCTTGGCCTACGTACTGAGCAGCCTCAAGTACGACGCCAGCGTCGCTGCGTCAGGAAACACCGGCGGGGTCAAGCTTCCGACCACGGTCTTTCCCTTCATCTTGCGCGGGGTCAGTCTGATCGGAATCGACTCCGTTCAGTGCCCGATCGGACTGCGTCGGACCGTGTGGCAGCAACTCGGCACGGACCTGCGCCCGGGCAACCTCGACGTCCTCGGCACCTCGGAGATCACCCTGAAAGAGCTGTCGGGAGCACTCGACAACATCCTCGACGGGGAAACGCAGGGGCGAACACTCGTCTACCTCGACTGACAACCGCGAGGAAGTATTACGCCGAGGGGAGGGTGTGCGATGCACACCCTCCCCTCGGCGTTCCGGCTTTGCTGTGTCCCAGACGAAAAAGTCCGGCGACGATTTCCGCCCGGTGCCGATGGGCCATGTGCCGGACGACGAGCTCCTTTCGTGCACACCACAGCGTGGTCGCCCCTTTTCGGGTGAGGGTTGCGGCGTTGTAGAGATGCACCCGCATATCGAACTTCACCAGCGCGGAACAGATTGCCCGCCTGCGGGAATCGCGTTCGGATTTGAAATGCAGGCGCTCTGCCCCATTTCAATCGCAGTTAGTTGAGAACCTTCCATGCATGCGCCAGAGACCGCGGATCGGCGATGACGGCGGCCACCATGATGCTGCGGCGACGGTGTTCTCATCGACGAACACCTGCACGCCCACCTGAACCGTGTCCTCTGACAAGTGTCCCCGCGGTGGCTGGAGCAGCACAGGGCCGTCAACGCCCTGCGGTCATGATCATTCGGGGTGCCTGGCCGCGGTAGGCGTGGCACCGATCACGCGATTCGAGCACGAACTGACGGCAGTCCGGCAAATGTTCACTCTGCCTCGTCTCGGATTCGCGGATGTGGTGCTGTTGTCGATCCCCGATCCACAGCAGCTGCTGCGGCAACGCAGAGGGGACCTCTCTCGGCGGCGCCGTCATTTCGACCTGCATGCTCGCCTCGCCGCACCGCTGGCCGAATGGTATGCAGCGGTGGATCGACTCGACGCGGGCCGCGTCATTCTCGCGCTCGACACTGCCACGCTGCCTCCGTCGCGCTCGAGCCGCCACGAGAGGGACCCGCATTGTGACGCACCCGCACAGCCATCGACACGAACCTGTCCSGTACCGCAGGGGCGAACCGTTGTCTTTCGCTGCCGAGACCGTTCGACGCGTCCTGGTCCGTCGATGCGGTGGTCAACACTTGCCGGCGCACTGGCTAGAGGCGAGGTGAGATCGGCTCGCGAGCATGGTGAGGCCTGAGTTTGCGAATCGCATATGGTCACATTGTGCTTCGGGGTCGAGCGCAACGGTCCGGGACCGACGTCGGAGGATGTGCATGCACAGCCTTCCCCATACTTATCTTCTGGTGTCGATCGTGGGGATTGCTATCTGGACCCATGAGCGGGAGGGGAAGTTGGGTGAGTTACTTCGGGGGTCGTGTCGTCGCGGTGACGGGTGCCGGCGCCGGGATCGGTCGTGAGCTTGCCGTGCAGCTCGCTCGGGCGGGAGCGCGGTTGGCTCTCTCGGATCTGGACGGTTCGGCGGTGAAGGACACGGTGGATCTGTGTGGTGCAGTGTCGGGTTCGGTTTTCGCCGCCGGAGTGGATGTGTCGGACAGGGACGCGGTGCTGGAGCACGCTGCGGAGGTCGGGGACAGGTTCGGCCGGGTCGATGCGGTGTTCAACAACGCCGGGATCCTGTTCGCGGGTGATGTCGTGGATTCGGAGTTCGCGGATATCGAGCGGGTGATGTCGGTCGATTTCTGGGGAGTGGTGCATGGAACGAAGGCATTCTTACCGTATGTGATGCGGTCCGATCGTGGGCATGTGGTGAACACGTCGTCGGCGTTCGGTCTCATGGCTGCGCCGGGGTATTCGGCGTACAACGCTGCGAAGTTCGCGGTGCGTGGGTTCACGGAGTCGCTGCGCCAAGAGATGCAGGTCGGTGGCCACCCGGTGAAGGTGACGTGTGTCGTTCCCGGCGGCATCCGCACCTCGATCGCTCGCACGGCCGGTCATGCGGTGGGCGTCGATGGTGACGCGGTTGCACGGTCGTTCGAGGAACATATCGCCAGAACGGATCCCGGCAAGGCGGCACGGGTGATCCTGCAGGGCGTGGAACGGGGCAAGGCGCGGGTATTGGTGGGCCCGGATGCTCGGGTGGTCGATGTGGTGACCAGGATGCTCGGGCCGGCGTATCAACGATTGTTGCCGGCGGCGAAGCGTCTCCAGAAATGAGGTGTCCACCCACAACCTCGGAGACTGTTCGCCTGTGAATCTGGTCGCGCCGAGGAAGCCGACACGCACCCCTCGCGGCGGGCTCCACCGGCCGGGGAGCAGCTGCCGCGCGATATCCACGGCCATGAGCCGCCAGTTGCCCGCTGGCGGCTACCCGCGGCTCTCTCTGATCATCGCATTCGCTCTCGTTGGAGCGGCGATCGGTTGGCTCACGGGGCTTCTCGTAGCCCACCGACCGTGGGTGGTGTTTCGCAGGCACCTGAGAGGGCCCGGTGTCAACGAGGGAAGAGGTGTTCGGTCAGTTGTCCCAGGGCGCCCTCATCCAGGCGGGGGAGGATGTCCATCCACACGCGCAGTGGTGGCCGCCCGATCACGGGTACGTCGACGAAGACGAGAGAGCGCTGCGGCGAGGACCAGTCGCGCATGTCGAGTGTCGAGCACCCGGGGACCGGTTCGAAGCCGCTGGTGCACACCACGCTCACCCCGGGCTCGACGGGAGTCAGAACGCGGGTTCCGCGGACGTCGGGGTTCCAGAAGCCGGCGTCCTGCGGACCGAGCACGTCGTGGACGAACACGAGGGAGCCGCGAGGAATCGGCGGGGTGGCGGGGTCGGCGCCGGCGGGAGCTGCGCCGATCAGAACCGTTGCAGCGGCCAGCACGAGAGCGGCGCCGGTACGCCGTCCGGAGGGAATCGGCAGGGCCATGTCGGGCTCCTTGGTCAAGGGGACGTGCGTAAACGTGTGCTCACGTTAGCGGTTGTCCCGCATCGAGTTTCCGCTTCGCGTGGTTGACCGGTCGAGAGTGTTCCTGCGGCGGAGGGGCTCGGGCCATGCACTTCTGGATCTGGAAGCGTCGTGGAGGCGTTGCGCGGGCTGGTATCCGGGTTTACGTCACAGTTATGGGGGCTGTGTAGTTGCCGACGGCTCCTGTCATGGTCAGGGCGGTGGTGCATTCGACGCCGGCCGCAGGGGACGAGTTCAGGCGCCGCGGCTGAGGGCTGCGCGAAGGAGTGGGTATGGGTACCGGCAGAGGGGCCGGCGTTGATTCGTGGTGGATGGCTGGGGTGTGCGCATATGCAGGATGCGGGTATCGCTTTGTACAAACTTAAGTACTCGATGGTATTTTAGTTTGTATTCGCAGCTTAGCGGGGTGGGCAAAGGTGGTGGGTGTGGATCGGGCGGATCGTTTGTTGTCGGGTGCGTTGCTGTTGTTGCGTCGTGCCGAGGTTCGGGTCGTCTCGGGTGGGCCGACTGATCTGGATCTGGTTTTGCCTGGTGGGGGGACGGTGGCGGTGAGGGTCAAGGTGTTTGGGAGGCCGCCGACCCCGAGCATTGTCGAGGGGCTGCGTGATGGGAATCGCGAGGACCGGTTTCTGCTTGTCATGCCGCGCGCGACGTCGTATTTGCGGGACCTCGCGGCGGAGGGGGTGGTGGATTTGGTGGCGGTCGAGGAGGGGCGTGTGATCATCTGGGGTGTCGACCACACCGCGGCGGCGTCGACCGAGGCCGGGTCTGGGGAGGGGCCTTTGCGGCGTGGTCGTCGGCCGTGGACGCGGTGGGCGGTTGAACGGTTGCTGTTGTTGGCCGAGCAGCCGTTGACGCAGGTCGAGCTGGCCGCGGTTTTGCAGGTTACGCAGCAGTCGGTCTCGCATGTGTTGCGGGGTCATCGGTTCGCGACGCGCACCGACCGTGGGTGGGTGATCGGGCAGCGTGCCGACGCGCTCGATGGGTTGCTCGCGGAGTATCCGGGTCCCGGGGGTGTGTCGACGTACTGGTACGGACTCGATCCTGCGGTGCGGCAGGCGGAGGCGGCCGCAACCTGGTGCGCTGAAAGCAATGTGGGGTGTGTGCTGACCGGTGATGTGGCCGCGGATGTGTACGCGCCGTGGCGGTTACCGGCGATGGCCGGGCTGTACAGCAGTGAGTTGTTGGACTTCACGCCGGCCGGTTTCACCCCGGCCGCCGATGCGGAGTACACACTGGTGGTCACGGTGCCGGCGGACCGGACCCTGTGGCGCACCGCGGCCGCGGCGGCACAACCGACGGCGCGTGTCGATCCGACCGCGGTCGACGCAGTGCCCCCGGCGCGGGTCGATCCGATCATCGCGTTACACGATGTGCTCGCCAGCCCGGGCCCGGACGCGGCGGAGGCCGCCGAGCACCTGCGCGAAGCGATCCTGGACGGAGCCTGGCGTGGCTGACGTCGTCGTTCGGATCGATGCCGCCTCCAACGCGGCGGACCTGGGATTGCGGGCGCTGGCGGATCTCGCTGCCGCCGCCTGCGGGCAGGACTACCGCATCATCGGCGGTCACATGGTGCACATTCTCAGCCACGTGTATCCCACCGAGGCGGCGGTGGCGCGGGTGACGGCGGACGCGGATGCGGGCATGGACGCCGTCGTCGCTGGTGGCGCGGACCTGCATTCGAACCTTCTCGCGCGCGTCGGCGGGTGAAGAGCAATCACTATCAGGCCCCGTCCGGCGACGACACACCCCTGGTCGTAGATCTCCTGGTGCCGCTGACGACCGGTCGGCGCATGGACACCGTGTACGTCGGGGAACATGGTTTCGATGCCCTTCCGGGGCTGAGTCTGGCGTTGGCCGCCCCGCCGGTCGAGGTGTCGGTCCACGCGCGCCTGCACCGGGGAGACACGCTGGCCTTCGATGCGCTGATTCCCGACCTCGAGGCCGTAGTCGTTCTGAAGGCTCTTGCGTGGCACAGTCGTTCCGCGGCAAAGGATGTCGGCGATCTCTGCTCGCTCATGGCGATCGTGCACGAGCACAAGGCGCGACTGACAGGATGGAAGCTCGATGCTGCGCAGAGCGGAACACGCGGGGACGCTGCACGGGCGTTGTATGTCCTGGTGGCGATGATCGATCGGCAGCAAAGGATCGAGGGACTGACGATGCCGGCCGCGCGATTGGGAGCGCTGGTTCGAGCCCACATACGCGAGCCCATACCCGGTCGGTAACGCACTGTATTTGACTGGGTGTTCGGTCGAAGCGCTGCTGTCAGTGCACAATGCCGCGAGCCAGTGCCTCTCGTCGGCATCGCGTTTCGCCTTGAGATACGTCGACTAGCCTCGCGGTACATACAGATCGCGGCCCGGCGTGGCTGCGCGCTCAGAGCTCGGCCGCGCTGAGGTCGTGTTCACCCTGTGTTGGCGGTACCTGGGTGCTCCATCGGTGGTCGAGGCGCCCCGCGCCCGCCGCGGCGCATGGCCGCTGACGGCCCTGCCAGGCGCGTCGGCACCGCATGATGTCGGCCACGGTCGCTACGCTTGTAGTCGGCGCTCGACGAGGGCGGTAGCGATGGGTGACGGTCACTTTGTCCACGCCGGTCGTGAACACGTCCGGCACCACCGGACCGATTGCGAACGGAGGGATTGACATCAATAAGCTCAACAAGGACTTCTATCTTTCCGAGATGGCGCGTGCCAGTGCGAAGGCTCGGAAGGTGCTGCGTGTGCAGTGGGCGTTCCTCGGCGCGGCCTGCGTCTGTGTGGGGCTTCTCGTCGTGTTCGGCGGGTGGTGGTGGCTTCTGGCGATCGTCTTCGCGGTGGGGACGCTTGTTCTGGCGATCTTTCAGCTTCGCTACGTGAGGGAGTCGAGGAAGGCGTCCCGGGCGTTCGATGCGTTCGATTCGACGCCCTCGCAACGCCCGGAGGGCTGAAAGCCGATTTCCCTCGATGGTGAACGCGGGCAGGCAGGGGAGTCGTAGTGGTGGTGACGCCGCACGGGCGGGCGTTGCGACGGGCGGACCGCATCTTCCGCAGTCTTCGTCGGCGATGGGGTGTGTCTGCCGCGTCGCAGGGGCAATGTGTAGCGATGATTGATACACTTGGCGGGTGGAGCCTGATGTGAGCGTTGACCGCGACGAAATCGCTGATCTGCTGGAAGCGCTCGACGGTGCGAACCTGTCTGACATCGCCGACGCGTTCCTCGACGCCGGGTATCGCAAACCCCGCACCATTGCCTCGGCCGAAGAACTCGACACTCTGCCCAACGGTGCTGTGATTCTGTCTGAGCAGGGCGGCGTGTGGGAGCGACAGGAAGACGACTCGACTGAGTTGCTGTTCTGGGTCGAAGCGACGCAGGGACAGGGGGATCCGCAGTTCTCGGAGGGGATCGCCCTGCCGGCTACCGTGATTCATCTTCCGAAGGCATGACGGCTCAGCGGCGTGGTGTGATTCCGGATGCCGAGCGGGAGCGGATTCTCGTGGCGTTGGAATCGCGTGGTGCTGCTGAGGTGGAGTTGCGGGCTGCTGTGGTGGCGGGTCTGCTTGCGGGTGGTTCGGTGCGCGAGGTGGCTGGGGTGACGGGGATGTCTACGAACACCATTCAGCGGTGGGGACATGAGGGGGGTTGGCCGTCGACCGAGTAGAAGGCTGCACGCTTGTCCGTCGTGATCTCAGGAAGCGCAGGACTATGTCGCCCATTCTCCAAGATAAGGAACTTCAGTGAACGTGAACGAACCCACGGGACGGGTCGGTAACCGGTCGTATTGGATTCTGCGTGACGGGAACATCGACGTGTCGGCGTATACGCGGCAGGTGCGGGATCAGCGGGGAATGAGCACCGTCCCGGCGTATGTCGGCATCTACACTCAGGAGGGGGCTCTCGGTCAGCTCACTCCGGCGTTCGCGCGCCGGTTGGCGGAGGTTCTGAATGCGGCGGCGGACGCGGCCGAGGCGGCTGAGGCAGTCGACGGGGTGGCGTCGTCGGATGGGTGACGGATGTGAGACCCGCGGTGGGTTACCGCATCGGCGCCGCCCGTGCGCGGAGTGCCCGTGGCGGTCGCGACGTGGCGCCCGGAAGGTTCGGCCGCGAGAGGTTTGACGCGCTCGCCGCCACGTCCGGTAGTCCCGGCCGCGAGGTGGAGGTCGGGGGTGCGATGTTCGCCTGCCACAAGTCGCCCGAGGGCGCCGAGGAGGCGTGTGCGGGGTGGCTGGCCGTCGCGGGAGCCGAGCACCTCGGGGTTCGGCTCGCGGTGGTGCAGGGCCGGCTCGATCCTTCGACGTTGGCTCCGCAGGAGGGGTGGCCGGCATTGTTCGACTCGTATGCGGAGATGACCGAGACACAGCCCGGATAGCTCGGGCGGCGGGTGTGTACCGCGAAGGGACCGGAACCGGGCCGGCGTGCCGGTTCCGGAGTTTTCTGGTCGTGATCGTTCACGTTGTGCTGGTGCGGCAAGCCGCTCGGACCGGAATGGCTCTCGTGGGATGTCGGAGCCGCCCTGTGGGCTGTGCCGGGGATCGGCTGAGTGTGGCTGTCGAAGCCGGGCGATCGTAAATGCCTGCGGCTGTGGGTGATCCGGGAATTGGTGGTGGTGCCAGTGCTGGGCATCCTGCGTGCCTGTTTGAATACGGTGGGTGCGGTGGCGTCGATCGGATGTGCTGTTCGCGCGGGTGGCGGGCGGACGAAACGAACCCGCGCTGATGCTGATCGGCGGGCGAACAGCACCGGCACTGACGGTGGTGCGCTCGGCATCACTCGATGTCGACGGGTGGGCACGGGATTCGGTGATCGCTTCGCTCCTCGACGACTTCAATGTGATGTCGGGGTAGTCGGCAGTGCTGCCGTGGCAGGTGGGAGTGACCCCACCTGCCGTAATCGGTGGTCGGGCCTTGTCCAATAGTGGGCGCGGGCGGTGGCGCTGGTCGGCCGTGATGGTCTGATCAGACGGCGATGTCACCACAGGGAGACAGCGGTGGCGTTGGTGGAGCCGGCGCGTCGGGTAGGGGATGTGTCGACTTTGATGTCGTCGTGGGGGAGTGTGAGCCCGTGGGTGGGGGCTGGTCCTGGTGGGGTGGTGCATCTGGGGCGTAGTCGATGATCGTCCGTTGCGCCGGCTACGCCGCGGCGTTTCTCGTTGCCGGCACTGCTGCACGGTCGGTTGCGGATGCGTGGGCATCCTGTCGGCGGATTGTTCGGCGATGTGCTGGGTGAGGTCGCGGGAGCTGACGGGTTTCGCGGTGGTGCGGTGCCCGGCTTCCCCGGCGGCGCTCGGCGAGCCGGTGGGTGTGGATGGGCTCGCCCGTTCGGGTGCTCGATATGGGGTTGCTGTTGAGCCTTGGACCTTTTCGTATTGGTTGCCCGGCCTGTTGCCGTTCCCTGATGCGAGGTGTGTTTGGGCTTGTGATGGGGATGGGGAGGTCTTCGATGTGGCGGTGGTGTTCGTGGGTTATGTGCGTCCCGCTTCGAGTGGTCCGGTGCCGTGGCTGATTTCTTTGCTCGCGTGGAGTGCGCGTTGGCCGTAGTCGGGGTAGAGGTCGGGGGTCAGGCGGATGCTGGGGGCGGAGATCGAGAATGCGGCGATTGATCGTTGGTCGGGGCCGAGGATTGGTGCGGCGACGGCGGTGGTTCCGTCTTCGAGGCCTTGTTCGTTGATTGCGTAGCCCTGGCGCCGTACTTGTTCGAGGAGTGCGATGAACGTGTCGGGGTCGGTGGTGGTGTGTTCGGTGACGGGTTCAAGGCCTGCGGCGATGTATTCCTCGGCGACGGCGGGGGGTTGGTAGGCAAGGTATGCGATGCCGTTGGCTGTTGCGTGCATGGGCCGCGCGCCGCCGATCGGGCGGAAGACGCGAACCGGGTGAGCGCTGTCGAGGCGTTCGATGAGCACCATGGTGCGGCCTTCGGGGACCATGAGGTGCACGTTCTCTTTGGTGTAGTCCTGGAGGTCGCTGAGGGTGCGCAGCGCCATCTCCCGTATGCGCTGCGCATCGGGGACCTGGGCGCCGATGACGAAGGCTTTGGTGGTCAGTACCCACTGTCCTGAGTCGGTGGTCTGGCGGAGCCAGTGTTCGTCGCGCAGGGTGGCGAGGCAGCGCTGCACCGTGGCCTTCGAGACGGCGGTCTCGCGGGTGAGTTCGCTCAGTCCGACGGGTTGAAGTCGCGCAACGGCTTCGAGGATGTGCAGTGCGGTCGCCACGCTCTGAGTCGCCATCGAACCTCCATCGAATCGGGTACCTCGCGAGCATACGGTCGCGTCCTGGCGGTCCGGCGCTGATGACCGCCCTCCGGCATTGACGTGTGACACCTCACAACCTACTCTGAGCGGTCCATTCAGTAAACCGATCGGTTCGCACAGTGAACCGACCTGGAGGTTGTGTCACATGACTGTTCAAATCGCGGCGTTCGCGGTGTTGGTGTCAGCGTTTGTGCTGGCCACTGTTCGACCGGTGCACATGGGTGCGTTGACCCTCGCCGCCGCACTCGGGGTGGGAACGACGCTGGCCGGGGTGTCGATCTCGGAGATCCTGGCGGGTTTCCCGGTGGATATCCTGCTGCTTCTGCTCGGTGTGACCTATCTGTTCGGTATCGCTCGAGGCAACGGAACCCTCGATTGGATCGTGCAGGGTGCGATCCGGCGTACGGGGTCGCGGGCCGGCCTGCTGCCCTGGGCGTTCTTCGCGCTGGCTGCCGGAATCGGCAGCCTGGGTTCCCCGCTCGCCAGCGTGGTGCTCGCTCCGCTGGCGTTGCGGATGGCCCAGCAGCGTGGCCGTGATCCGCGCCCGATGGGTCTGGCGGTGATCACCGGCGGTTCCGCCGGCGGTTTCGCCCCGACCAGCTTGTTCGGCATCATCACCGTCGGTGTGGCTCAGCGCAGTGGTATCGAAATCAATGCCCTCGCGTTCTTCGGGTTCGTCGTCGCGGTCAACCTGGTGCTGCTCGCCGCCGCGACGATGCTGTTTCGCCGGCACCGGGCGTCGGCGGACGGGTGCGAGCGGGGGGAGCACGGTGGCACCGTCTCGGCCCCGACCGCTGGACCCGGCGACGTCCGCGGCGGCGGAGGGACGCGGGTGCTGGCTCCGGAGACCGTGCGGGTGTCCTCCCATCGGCTCGACCGCCTCGACGTGTTCCAGCGGGTCACCGTCGTGGCGTTGGTAGGCCTGATCGTCGGTGTCGTGGCGTTGTCGGTGGTGGGGGTCAACGTCAACGTCGGCGCTATGGCGCTCGGGATCGGGGTAACCGTCTCGATTCTCTTCGCGGAGCAAACCCGTTCTGCTGCAAAGAATGTCGACTGGTCGACGGTCCTGCTGGTAGGGGGGATCATCACGTACGTCGGCGTGCTCGAAAAAATGGGTGCCATCGATCTGATCAGCGAGGGCGCCGCCCACATCCAGGCTCCGCTGCTCGCGGCGCTGGCCTTGTGTGTGACCGGGGCGTTTGTGTCGGCGTTCGCGTCCACCACCGGGATCCTCGGTGTCCTCATTCCGCTGTCGTTGCCGCTGCTATCGCAGGGCCAGCTTCCGGCCGCGGGGTTGATCTGCGCGTTGGCGGTCTCGTCGTCGCTGGTGGACAGCACACCCTTTTCCACCGCCGGCGCTGCCGTTGTCGCCTCCACCGATGAATCCGATCAGCCGCGAATGACCCGGAGCCTGACGCGGTGGGGGATGTCGATGATCATCGTCGGCCCGCTGCTGACGTGCGCGCTCCTCGTTGTTCCCGGCTACCTCTGACAGGAGAAATATCCCCATGACACCGTCGACCACCGACACCTCCGATCACTGTGCCGGGCCCGCGCCGTCCCCTACTGTCTCGCTTACGCTCGACACTCCCGTACCGATTCTGACGTTCGACAATCCCACCCGCCGCAACGCGCTCACCGCCACGATGCGGGGTGAGCTGCTCGACCATCTCCGGAAGCTCGCACACCGGGCGGACATCCGATCGATCATCCTCACAGGCTCGGGTGCGGACTTCTGCGCCGGGATGGATATCAGCGAGATCGACCCCGAGACCGTCGATGGTGTCGGCGAGGACATGATCGAACTGGAGGAGGCCATCGCGCGGTGCCCGGTACCGGTCATCGCCGCGATCCGCGGGAACTGCATCGGCGCCGCCGCCCAGTTGGCGGTGGCCTGTGACCTACGAATCTGTGACAGGACCGCACGTTTCGCCATCACACCGGCCAAGCTCGGGCTGGTCTACCCGGCCCGCTCGATCGAGCGGCTGATCGCTGTCGTCGGTGTCGCGGCGGCCAAACAGTTGCTCCTGACGGGCAGCACACTCGACGCGGAGACCGCGAGAGTCCTCGGCATCGTCACCACGGTCGTCGACACGGATCTCGACGCACGCGCGGCGGAGACGGCCCGCGTCATCGCCGCCCGCTCACCGATCAGCGTTCGTGCCGCGAAGGAAATGCTCGAGGCCGCCTCGATGGGAGGCCCTGTGCCCGACGCTATCCGCACCCGGTGGGCCGCATTGCGCAGCGCGGATTCTGCGATCGGTGTGGCGGCCTTCAGAAACCGACGCGCCCCGATCTTCCCGGACGCCATGGCCGCCGCGAACCACTAAGACCTCTACCACCAATCACAAATGAGGAACCCAATGCTCCTGACCGCTCTGCAGCCGAACTTCCCTGTCCCCGACTCACCGGATGCACTCGTCATCGGTGATACGCGTATCTCTCGCGCGGATCTCCTGCATTCCGCRCAGGCCCTCGCCGCGACCCTGCCGACCGTGGGTGTCGTCGCGGTGAACGCCCAACCCACGGTGGACACTATCGTCGCCATCACCGGCTGCCTACTCGCGAACGTGCCGGTCGTTCCCATTCCGCCGGACTCCGGGACGATGGAACTGACCCACTTTCTCACCGACTCGGGTGCGACCCACTGGGTGGGACCGACACCGCAGGGATGCGATGTCCACGCCATCGTCGCCGCCAACCGGGCGTCGGGTGCCGCATCCCGGGTGAGCGCCGACACCGCCCTGGTCGTCTACACGTCCGGCACCACGGGTGCCCCGAAAGGTGTCGAACTCACCGCATCCGCACTCGCCGCAGGCCTCGACGCCATCGCTGAAACCTGGGACTGGACCGCGGCCGACGTCGTCGTCCACGGCCTCCCGCTGTTTCATCTCCACGGACTGATCCTCGGAACTCTCGGATCCCTTCGCATCGGTTCCCGAGTCGTGCACACCCGCCCCAAGCCCGCCGCGTATGCGGCCGCGAACGGCACCCTCTACTTCGCAGTCCCCACAATCTGGTCGAGAATCGCCGATGATCCCGACGCCGCCCGCGCGCTCCGGTCTGYCCGGCTCCTGGTGTCGGGCAGCGCACCCCTCCCCGTTCAGGTCTACGACCGCCTTGTCGAGCTCACCGGCCAGGCACCCATCGAGCGATACGGGATGAGCGAAACCCAACTCGTCCTCAGCGCCCGCCCCCACGAGCGGCGGCGAGGCTGGGTGGGGCTGCCGGTCGCGGGCACCCAGACCCGCCTGCGCGGCGAGGACGGTGGGCTCGTCCCGTCCGACGGCGACACCGTCGGGCAGCTCGAAGTCCGCGGCCCGTCGCTGTTCCGCGGGTACCTGGGACGACCCGAAGACACCGCACGCTCGTTCACCGACGACGGGTGGTTCATGACCGGAGACCTTGCGGTGCAAGACCGGTCCGGATGCCACAGGATCGTGGGACGGGCCTCCACCGACCTGATCAAGTCGGGTGGATACCGGATCGGTGCCGGCGAAATCGAAACGAGCTTGCTCAACAACCCCACCGTCAAGGAAGCCGCCGTCGTGGGCCTGCCCGACACCGATCTCGGTGAACGCCTGGTCGCCTACATCGTTCCGTCGGACGACCGCCGAGACAGCAGGCAGATCGAAAAGGAACTGATCGAGTACGTCGGTGTGCACTTGTCACGGCACAAGCGACCGCGTGAGATCCGCATCGTCGAGAGTCTTCCGCGCAACGCAATGGGTAAGGTCCAAAAGAAACGCATTGTCGAACAAGCACTGGCGGAAAGGGTGTCGTCGTGAAGGAGTGCTCGTCCGCCTCCGCCCTCACCGAGCCGGCGAATCCGCCGGCGGACTCGCTCCGGGACACCATGGCACAGCGCTGAGTTTGCTGGTGTGCTGACGGCCCGCACCCGGCTCGGGTACGGGCCGTTTCGTCTGGGATGGGGCGGCGACCTGTGATGATGACATGCCTTGGCGTGTGATGTGGGTGCCGGCGACGGGTCGGGGAGGGTCGCCGGCACCGGGGTGTGGGGTTCGGCGGGCGCGCGGGTGTCCCGGTTCGCCCGACTCTGGCAGTCTTTGAAAGATGTTGATGTGTAGCATGTTTGAGATGGATTGATATGCATGGTGGTTCGAAGTCTTGTGCACAGGTTAGGAGTTCGAAGCACACGCGTGCGAGATAGCGAAGCACGATCCGCTTGTTCGCCGAGTTGGGGGACGCGCCGCGAATTCCTTGGCGACCGCGACTTTGAGGGCTGTCGCCGGTGCGGCGCCGCCGTCGAGTAGCGCCGACATGGGGCAAGAGTACGGGCCGCTGATACACCGCCCGCGGGGTGACGACGATTAGTCCGACCGGCGACCGATCCGGCAGAATGGGGTATTGACCTGCAGTGATGGCAGGTCCCCTAACGGAAGGACTGGGCCGGTACTGGAGTGTGCGCAGGTTCGTTCAGGTCGCTGCGCGAGGTATCGACCGATCTCAGCTGGCCATAACGTTGGGCGCCGGGCTTTGGGGCTCGCGCATGATTTCACTCGTATCTGATGGATTCCATGAGTTAAGTGTGCAATCCGCGAGTTGCTAGCGGATTGCGATACTCGTCGGCCGATAAAGAAACGGACTCGTAGCTTTCCGCACCGTTCGTCCGCGATGCGCAGGACATACGTCCTTCGGGTGGCCGAGCCGTATGGCCCGGCGGCCGGGCCGATCGCCGCGGCCAGGTCGACGGATTCGAAGGTGACGAGCTCGCGGAAGGCGGCGTACGCCAGATCCATCGAGGCCAGGGCATCCTGGGCGCAGTCCGCGCCGCCTCTGTCGATCTTTGCCTCCGGCGGTGTGACCGCGAGCCACGTCCAGTTGCGCGATTGGGTCAGGACTTCAGCGATGTGAAACAACCGCCACCGAATGGTGATCTTGTCGTCGGCGTCATCCGGCCGCCACGACCACTCCCGGTCGGTCAGTCCCGCCATCCGGTTCCATAACCGTTCCCAAGCGTGGTCGAGCAGGTCCAGTACGTCCTTGTCGGCAGTCCGCATGATTGCCACCCTGCCAATAGTGCGGACAGGCACCGACGGCGACCGCGGTCCGGTGGATCGGGCGCGGACCGATCGTCGAATAGCTACCGGTATCCGGCGCCATCGGTAGGAGGCCACCATCATCGCGGCGGGGGTTCCCCAGCGGCAAATGCTCCGGGAGTTGTTGCCCTTGTGGGTTGTTCAGCGATTACTTGGGGTTTGGGGCCGGGCTCGGTCCGGTCCGCGTCGTCGAGAGGTTGGCGGTCGGCCTCCGGGGTGAAGACGACGTCGACGGTCTCTTCGGGTCGTCGTTCCTCCATCTTCGCCAGCGGCAGCATCGCGGTCTGGTCCTGCGGCGTGAACGGGGGGTGGGTCATCGACCGTGGCCAGAGCTGGTACCGGAGCAGGACGTCGCCCCAGATGCAGCCAGGACAGCAGGCCCGAGGACGATGGTGAAAGATCCGCACGCGTCGGTGGTGTGGCTGATGGTGTAGCAAGCGAACCAGTCCCCGATGCGTCGCAGGATCTCCCGGAACACGGTGACCTCCACGGTTCCGCAGGGCGTGGTCGACGGATCGTCCCGATTGCAAAGCGTCTGACCTGCCGGAAGCGGATGGTTGAGCGGGACCGCGCGCCGCCGCCTCGCATGGTGTGGTGTGGGCTGATGCGGATAGTGCGTTTTCGCGAAGGCTCGAGGGGAGGTCGCCGAGGGGATGGGCGGCTTCCGCGGACTGGACCTCGACTGGTGTTCGGAAGGGGCTGCGGTGTGTCAGCCGGCTGCGGGGCCGGGATCCGAGTTGGGGCGGTGGGTGTGCTGGAGTTCGGTGTTGATGCGTCGGGCCTCGGCGAGTTGGTCTTCGAGGATGATGATGCGGCACGCGGAATCGAGTGCGGTGCCCTGGTCGATCAGTTCGCGGGCTCGGGCCGCGAGACGCAGCTGGTATCGGGAGTAGCGGCGGTGGCCGCCCTCCGAGCGTCCGGGGGTGAGCAGCTTCGCGGCGTCGAGGCTGCGCAGGAATGCCTGTGTCACGCCGAGGATCTCGGCGGCGTGACCCATGCTGTAGGCCGGGTAGTCCTCGTCGTCGAACTTCCCGGCCGGGTCACGGTCGGGCGAATCTTCCGGAATGGGGTGACACCTTTCAACGGACAGGGCCCCCGGCGCCGTGAGGCGCCGGGGGCCGGAGCGGGTTTCACTTCCTTGTTCACTGCACTTCTTTCGGCTGTCGGGCCCTCGTGCTGCCCGGCCGCCGGTGGACGTGCCGGGGCCTTACACACTCACATCAACCCTTACCCGGCACATCCTGGTCTTGCGGTACTGCTCTGCGGGCAGTTCATTCTCTCCCGCACCTCGTGAACTCTTTCCTTGCGACGAGAGGAACTCTACAACAGTCACCCCTCAATGTCTACAGTCGCCACTACAGAAATTCTGGAGCGGCTGACCAGGGATTTCACACACGGCAGCCGACTTTTCTGTCTACGTCGGCGCCGCTCGCTCGACGGGCGGCGACTTCCGCGATGCCGGCACCCATGGTGCCGCCGCCGATAACTCCCAGGTTCAGCCGCGTTGTGCTCCTCAACTTCCGGTGAGTCGCCGCCGACTCAGAGTCCGGCGGCGGACTTAGCGGCAGCCACCACAGAGATCAGGTATGCGCCGGACCGCACGCGGCGTCCGCCGACGGGCCGTCACCGCTGCGTGGTGTTACAGCTCGATCAGGTCCTGATCGCGGCTCCCGGCGGCGAGCAGTCGCAGGTGTTCGTCGGTGCTGCCGAAGGTGTGCTCGATGGCCAGGAGCCGGCGGACGTACTGGCCGATGGCGTGTTCGGCGGTCATTCCGATTCCGCCGTGCATTTGAATGGCCTCTTGACCGATGTGACGGGCGGAGCGACCGATCTGTACTTTGAGGCGGGATGCGAGGATCTCGTCGGCGTCGCCGTCGGCGTCGCCGTCGGCGAATTTGGCGGTCGCGTAGTCGCACATTCCGCGGGCCATTTCGACCGCGACGTACAGGTCCGCGGCCCGATGTGCGAGTGCCTGAAAACTGGCTAGTGGCACACCGAATTGCTTGCGGGTCTTGAGGTATTCGACGGTCAGCGCCAGCGCCTGGTCCATGATGCCGACCGCCTCCGCGCACACGGCGAGTTGTCCGCCGATGACGGCGCGCCGGATCGCGGCGTCGGTGTCGGTGTCGGTGGCGCCGAGCCGCTCGGCGGGGGTGCGGGTCAGGGTGAGCTGCGCGCCGCGCAGTCCGTCGTAGGTGGTGTAGGGCTCGCGGGTGAGCCCGTCGGCGGTGGCGTCGACCAGGAACAGTCCCAGCCGGTCTCCGTCCTCGGGGGTGACCGCGCTGACGATCAGCCGGTCGGCGCAGTCTCCGCGCAGCACCACGTTCTTCGTGCCGTGCACGAGGTATTGGTCGCCGTCGTGTTCCGCCTTCGTGCTGACCGCCGGGCAGGACCAGCTTCCGCCCGGCTCGAGGTGCGCGAAGGCCAGCAGCAGCGTCCCGGCCGCGAGCGCGGGCAGTATCTGCGCAAGCTGGGCGGCCGACCCGGTGTCGGCGACCAGCTGCGCCGGAACGAGAACGGTGTCGGTCAGTGGTTCGAGGGCCAGGCCCCGGCCGATTTCGGTCATGACCGCCGCGACCGCGGCCGGTCCGGCGCCGAGGCCCCCGTGGTCCTCGTCGATGGTCAGCGCGAGTAGCCCGACCTCGGCGAAGGTGCCCCACATCTGTCGGCTCCACCCGAGTTCGGAGGCCGCGAGCGCCTGACGGTAGCCGGGGTTGTAGTGGCGGGCGAGCAGGTCCTTGACTGTGGCGGCGAACAGCTGTTGTTCGTCGGTCAGTGCAGTGTTCATGGTCTTTGCCTCACAGTCCGAGGATCGAGCGCGCGATGATGGAGCGTTGGACTTCGCTCGAGCCGCTGTAGATGGTGGATTTGCGCAGGTTCAGGTAGGCCGGGACCGCTCGTGCCGATCCCGGTGTGGGATGGGTGGAGTCGGCGTCGACGGGCAGGGATTCGATTCCGGCCGCGTCCATGAGCAGCTCCGTGCTCGCCTGCTGCAGCTCGGATCCGCGGAGCTTGAGCAGGGAGGACACCGGGTTTGGTCGGCCGGAGCCGGAATCGAGGGCGACCTTTGCCTGCACGATCTCGAGTGCCAGCAGTTCGTTCTCGAGTTCGGCGACCTTGGCCGCGAACAGTGGGTCGTCGAGCAGCACCCCGGCCCCCACGGGGACGGCGGCGGCGTGGGCCTTGGCCTGGGACAGTTTGAGTTTGCTGAAGCCGACTTTCGCCACTCCGGTGCGTTCGAGCCCGAGGAGGTATTTCGCGTAGTCCCAGCCGGCGTTTTCCTCGCCCACGAGGCCCGTGGCCCGGACTCGGACCTCGTCGAAGAAGACCTCGTTGACCTCACAGCTGCCGTCGATCAGTTCGATCGGCCGGACGGTTACCCCCGGTGAGGTCATGTCGATGAGCAGGAAGGAGATGCCCTTCTGCTTCTTGGCGGCGGGGTCGGTGCGGACCAGGGTGAAGATCCAGTCGGCGTGCTGCGCCAGGGTGGTCCAGATCTTCTGGCCGGTGACGATGTAGTGGTCGCCGTCGCGGACTGCCCGGGTCTTGAGCGAGGCGAGGTCGGAGCCGGCGTCGGGTTCGGAGAACCCTTGGGCCCACCAAATGTCGAGGTTCGCCGTTGCCGGGAGGAATCGCTCCTTCTGTTCCTGGGAGCCGAACTGGGCGATGACCGGTCCGACCATGTTGGTGTTGAAGGCCAATGGTTCGGGCACACCGGCCAGTTGCAGCTCGTTGCGCCAAATGGTCAGTTGCATCGGCGTCCAGTCGCGGCCGCCCCACTCGGTGGGCCAGTGTGGGACGGCCAGACCGTTGCGGTTGAGGATGCGTTGCACGGTGACCAAGTCGTCGCGGCCGGGTTCTTCGAAGTCGGCGACCCGCTGGCGAATCTCGGCGGGAATCTCGGTGCGGAAGAACTGCCGCAGCTGGTGGCGGAAGGTGGTGTCGTCGTCGGAAAGTGCCAAGGTCATCGGGCTGGTTGTCCTGCCTGCGGGAGTGTGGAGGGGGTCATTGCGCGTCAGCGCCCGGTGAACTCGGCCGGGCGGCGCTGCAGGAAGGAGGCGACCCCTTCGGCGCCGTCCTCGGTGTCGAGCAGTCGCAGCATGTCCGGCACCAGTTGTTCGGCGGCGATCCGTTCACCGTCGCGTTCGGCCCGGCGGGCGGCGGTCAGCGTGGTCGAGACACCGAGAGGGGCTTGCGCGGCGATGAGCTGCGCGATCTCGTAGGCGCGCTGGAGTTGGCGTCCGACCGGGACCACCTCCTGGACCAGGCCCATCCGCAGCGCCTCGGCGGCGCCGAACGGTTCGGCGGTGAGCATGTACCGCATGGCGTTACCCCAGCCGACCTCGCGGGGGAATCGGATGGTGGCCCCGCCGAACGGGTAGATGCCGCGGCTGATCTCCATCTGGGAGAATTTCGCGTCCTCGGCCGCCACCCGGATGTCGGTGGCCAGTAGCAGCTCGATGCCCAAGGTCATGCACCAGCCCTGGGTCGCGCTGACCACCGGCTTGCGCCGCTGGATTCCGGTGAGCTGGCGAGGGTCGACGCCGCCCTCGGGGATTCCGCCGCGCCCTTCCCGCAGTGCGTTGCCGACCTTGGCCATGTCCAGTCCGCCGGTGAAGTGGTCCCCGTGGGCATAGAACACCCCGACCCGGATATCGTCGCCGCGCTCCATTTCGCCGTATGCGAGCGCGAGTTCGGCGCGCATCTCGAGGTCGAATGCGTTGCGCTTGGGCACCCGGTTGAGGCCGATGAGGTAGACGTGACCGACCTGGTGGCGGGTGACGACCCGGTCATCGGCGGGCAGGGCGAGTTCGGTGATTGCCGGGGCTTCGGTGCTGGACATGGTGCTGCCTTCCTTCGATGAATCGGGGGTGTCGTGGTGCGTGAGGTCAGCGCACCGAGGTGCCCACCTTGTGGCGCTGAATGGACTTGGAGAATCCGCCGTCGGCCTTCGCGCGGCGGGCCTCGTCGCTGAAGTGGGTGAGCTGGTGTCCGTCGAAGTGCGCGTTGAGGGCGGCATGGAACCCCTGCACCTCGAGGGTGCGGTTCAAGGACCGCTTGAGCACCTTGGTGGCGAACGGCGGTGCCAGTGCCACCCGGTTCGCGAGCGTCGCGACCGCCTCGTCGAGCTGGTCGACGGGTACGACCCGGTTGACCATCCCGCTGGCCAGAGCATCCGCTGCGGAGAGCCGTTCCCCGGTGAACAGGAATTCGCGGGCCTTGCGGTGCCCGAGCACCCACGGGTGCACCAGCACCTCGACCGCGCTGACACCCATGGTGTGCAGGACCGGGTCGGCGAAGAACGCGGTGTCGGCGGCGACGATCATGTCGCACATGTTCGCGACCATGAAACCGCCAGCGACACAGGCACCGTCGACCCGAGCGATGGTCGGCTTCGGGAGATTGAAGATGTTGAGGCAGTAGTCCATGTACGAGCGGGACTCGTACTCCCACCGCTGCTCGGGGGAGAAGTCCTGGCGCTCGACCTGTCCCTCCTTGAGGTCGTGTCCGGCGGAGAAATGCCCGCCCTTGCCGCCGAAGACCACCGCACGCACCTGCGGGTCGCCGCCGGCGCGCACGACCGCGTCGTTGAGCTCGTCGAGCAACTGGCTGTTCTCGGCGTTGCGCTGCTCCGGACGGTTGTGCCAGATGGTCGCCACCGAACCGTCGATCTCGTACAGCACGTAGTCGTAAGCCACGTTCGTCTCCCTTGAAAGATGTGTGATGGGCGAGTGGCGACCCGGCCGGGTCGTGCCTCAACTCGCATTAAAACTTGCAGTGCATGTTTAAAGGTACATGCAGGGCGGCCCCAGGGGAACCCCCGGGCGAAGGAGAGGGTCGAGAATCGGGGGAATCCCCGCGTGAAGGAGACAGTCGAGAGTCCGGTCCCCCGTGCAAAAAGAGGTCGAGAATCGGGCCGCCGAGGGCGGCCGAGGATCAGCGCGTGGCGCCGAGTCCGACGATCTCGGAGTACTGCAGCGTCAGGCCGTCGATCAGGCAGGACAGGCCCCGCTCGAAGGCGGCGGTGTCGAGCTCGGAGTGCTGCGGCAGCAGGTGGGCCTGGCCCAGGTGGGGGTACTGACCGGCGTAGAACGCCGGGTCTTCGGTGAAGCCGGCGAAGTAGGAGCCGAGCGCGGAGCCGGCAATGTAGTTGCGGACGGCAATGGCCACCTCGGTGGCCTGGCGCGGCGGCCAGCCACCCTTGGTCAGGCTCCCGTAGAAGGCGTCGGCCAAGCGCAGTTGGGTCGGCCGGGTTGCAGGTCCGCGGGCCAGAAGCGGCACGATGCCGGGGTGGCGCTGCAGCGCAGACCAGTAGTTCCGCGCCCAGATCGGCAACGCGGTGCGCCAGCCGGCGGTATCGAAGATTTCGATGTCGACGGTGTCGAGAATGGCGTCGACGACGGCGTCGGTCACCTCGTCCATGGTCTTGAAATGGTTGTACAGCGAGGGCCCCTGTACGCCGAGGCGGGCGGCGAGCTTACGGGTGGAGAGAGCAGCCACGCCCTCCTCGTCGATCAGCGCCATGGCTTCGCCGACGATGCGCTCACGTGAGAGCAGCGGTACCCGAGGTCGTCCCATGGTTAACAGCTTGTCACGCCACCCCGACGGCCGCGAGCGACTCCCCGCCGGACGCAAGCACGAGTCCGGGCGGATTCCCCGGAGTGACCCCCTTCACAAACTCGAATTCTGCGGTCTATAGTTTCAACTATCAGCGCTAGCTTTTGAGTCGGAGAACTCGAGCGGGCGCACCCCACACTCCGATGACAGGATTCGTTCAATGTCTTCTCCCGCGACATCCCTGCCGCCCAAGCCCACCGAGACGGGGCGGTCCCTGCGGCCGTCCGCGCGGGCATGGTCGGTCACCGCCATGATCGTCATGTTCGCGACGATCAACTGGGCGGACAAGGCGCTGATCGGCGTCGTCGCTCAACCGCTCAAGGAGGAACTCGGTCTGACCTCTGCTCAGATCGGGTTCGCCGGCAGCGCCTTCTTCTTCCTCTTCAGCATCAGCGGGGCCGCGGTCGGTTTGATCGGGGACCGGGTGCAGATTCGATGGATCCTGTTCGCCCTCGCCGGGATCTGGGGCCTGATCCAGTTCCCGCTCGTCATCGCCGGTACCTTCGCCGTTCTCCTGGCCACCCGCATCGCACTCGGCGCCGCCGAAGGACCGGCCACCGCAATGGCCAATACCGCCGTCTTCCAATGGTTCCCACCGGAAAAGCGGGCCTTTCCCTCGGCGTTGGTGACCTCCGGCTCCTCGTTCGCCAAGATCGCCGCCGCCCCTGTTCTCACGCTCATCGTGGCCGCCTGGGGCTGGCACGCCGGCTTCCTGACGATGGCGGTGGTGAGCTTCGTGTGGTGTGGGGTGTGGCTGCTGGTCGGTAAGGAAGGACCCTACGCCCGCCGTGCCGGCGACGCGGATAGCGCTTCCGCCCCCGGCGACAGCGAAACACCCCCGCATCAGCTGGTGCGGCTGCCGTTGCGGGACATCCTGCTCACCAAATCCTTCATCGGTGCGCTCATCGGCACCTTCACCGTGTACGGCCTGGTGTCCGCGTCGATCACCTGGATCCCCTCGTACTTCGAGGCCGGATTGGGGTACTCACGGCTGTCCTCCGGGTTCATGTTCGGCCTGCCCAGCATCGCCTCGCTGGTGATGATGTTCGCCTCCACCTTCGTCACGGACCGCCTCGCCGACCGCAACTTCTCCTCCCGCGTTACCCGGGTGTGGACGACGACCGCGTTCCTCGTGGTGGGAGGACTCGCCCTGGCGTGCCTTCCGTTCATCGGCGTCCCGGTCGCGGTCGTCGCCGTGTTGGTGTTCGGCTACGGCTGCGCCAGCGTCGCCCTGCCGATGATGAACGCCGTCGTCTCCCAGATCGCCCCGGCACACCAGCTGTCGAGCACCCTCGGAATCTTCCTCGCCGTGCAGAACCTGTCCGGGCTCATCGCCCCGGCACTGGTCGGCATCCTGGTCGACCGCGCCCCCGACCCGCTGTCCGGATACTCCCTCGCCTACCAAATCTTCGGACTGTCCATCCTCGTCGGCGGCCTCGTCGTCTTCCTGCTGGTCCATCCCGCCCGGGACGCGGCGCGCGTCCAAGCGAAGCTCACCGCCCGGGAAGCAGCCGCCGAATCCCACACCTGAGCGCCCACCGAGCCCACACCCGCACTCGACACTCACGACCCGCGCGGCGAACGGCCCCCACGCCCACGCCGAGCCACCTGCAAGGAGAACCCGCATTGTCTGCCCTCGACGACCAGCCCTGGACCTCGCTGTACCCGGCCACGGTCGACGAACTCGACATCCCGACCGGGATGTCCCTGATCGACCTGCTGCACTCGAGCAGGGACCGCTATGCCGACCAGACCGCACTGACCTTCGAAGACCGCACCTGGACCTTCGACGAGTTGTCCGTGCAGTCGCACGCTTTCGCGCACCTGCTCGCCGAGCACGGCTTCGGCCGCGGGGACCGCCTGGCGATCATCCTTCCCAACCGCCCCGAGTACGTCTTCGCACTGTTCGGGACGGTGATCGCCGGCGGCATCGTGGTCCAGGTCAACCACCGGTACCCGGCCGAGGAGATGCGCCGCATCCTCGACGACGCCGGCGCATCGATGGTCATCACCACCGACGAGACGCTCGACCGGTGCGCCCCCAGGGACGGGCAGTCGTTCCTCGGCCGCCCGGTGATCCGGGTGGACACCGAGCCGAATCATCCGGCGGGGCTGCGGGGCATCGCCTGCGGGTCCGTCCGCGACTTCCTTCAGCGCCCACCGCTGACCGTTGCGGTGGACTCTTCCGACGTCGCGGTCCTGCAGTACACCGGCGGCACCACCGGTGCGGCCAAGGGCGTGATGCTCACCCACCGCAACCTGATCGCCAACATCGAACAACGGTTCGCGGTTACCTACGCACTGTTCGACCTCCCCGACAACGCCAAGACCGTCAACGTGCTGCCGATGTGCCACGTGTACGGCCTGACCTGTGTCACGCTGACCTCGGTGCGCGGCGGAATGAACCAGATCCTCATCCCGGAGTTCGACGCAAAGGCGGTATTGGAGGTCATCAAATCGCAGCGGCCCGCTGTCTTCACCGGTGTGCCGACGATGTACATGGCGATGGGCCGCACCCCCGGCGTCGATGCGTCCGGACTCGACCAGGTCACCATCTACAACAGCGCCGGAGCCGGATTCCCGCTCGAGCAGCTCGAACAGTTCGAAACCAAGACCGGCGGCCGGAT
This sequence comes from Rhodococcus sp. P4_B6, assembly GCF_056402215.1. Taxonomy (NCBI): domain Bacteria; kingdom Bacillati; phylum Actinomycetota; class Actinomycetes; order Mycobacteriales; family Nocardiaceae; genus Rhodococcus; species Rhodococcus sp. P4_B6. The sequence goes on from NZ_JBFUHV010000070.1 coordinate 39,037, forward strand.
CATCGAGGGCTTCGGCATCAGCGAGGCATCCCCGTCCACCCACCTCAATCCCGTCTTCAGCGACCGCCGCGTCGGCAGCATCGGAATCCCGATGCCGCTGACCGACGTCCGGATCGTCGACCGCGACGGACACGACACCACCCCGCTTCCCGTGGGGGAGGTGGGGGAGATGATCATCCGCGGACCGCAGGTCATGACCGGCTACTGGAACCAGCCCGCACTCACCGACGCCGCGCTGCGCGAGGGCTGGTTGCTGACCGGCGACCTCGCGCACATGGACGAGGACGGCTACTTCTACATCGACGGCCGCAAGAAGGAGATGATCGTCACCAGCGGTTTTAACGTCTATCCGGCCGAGGTCGAACAGGTCCTTGCCCGGTATCCGGGAATTCTCGAGGCCGCCGTCATCGGCGTCCCCGACCCCTATCGCGGCGAGACGGTGTGCGCCTACCTCGTGCACGATCCGGATCGGCCCGTCGCGGAGACGGAGCTGGACGAGCACTGCCGCCGTTTCCTCGTCGGCTACAAGGTGCCCCGCGAGTACCGATTCGTTCCCGCACTTCCCCGCACGCCGGTCGGCAAGATCGCCAAGAACAAACTTGACGCACCGCCGCCGCAAAACCGTTGCCGGACTGACCAATCAGAAGGACACCACTGACCCATGCAAGCGATCTCTTTGACCCAGTTCGGCGACCCCGAGGTCATGGTGTGGACCGAACATCCCGACCCTGTCCCGGCCGCCGGTGAGGTGGTGATCGACGTCGCCGCCGCCGGCGTGAACCGCGCCGACATCAACCAACGACAGGGCCACTACCCACCACCCGCCGGGGCGAGCGAGATCCTCGGGCTGGAAGTGTCCGGTGTGATCAGCGAAGTCGGACCCGCGGTCACCGGATGGGAGATCGGGGACCGCGCCTGCGCCCTGCTATCCGGCGGCGGATACGCCGAACGGGTGGCGGTACCGGCGTCACAGGTGCTGCCGATACCGGAAGGCGTCGACCTGCACACGGCGGCGGCTCTGCCGGAGGCCGCGTGCACGGTGTGGTCCAACCTCGTCACCACCGCGCACCTGCGCCAGGACGAGACCGTGCTCATCCACGGTGGGGGTAGCGGCATCGGCACCCACGCGATTCAGGTCGCCACAGCGCTCGGAGCCCGCGTCGCCGTCACCGCCGGATATTCGGAAAAACTTCGAGCCTGCCAAGATTTCGGTGCCGACATTCTGATCAACTACACCGACACCGACTTCGTCACTGCGGTCAGAGGCAGCACGGACGGACGCGGCGTGGACGTCGTCCTGGACAACATGGGTGCCGCCTATCTCGCCCGCAACGTCACCGCCCTCGCAGACGGTGGACGCCTGGTGGTCATCGGCCTGCAGGGAGGCTGGGAGGGCACCCTCAACCTCGCGCAACTCATGGCCAAACGCGCCGGCGTGCACTCCACCAGCCTCCGCAGCCGCCCCACCACCGGACGCAGCGGCAAAGCAGACATCGTCCGCGACGTTGTGAAGCACGTGTGGCCGATGATCGCCGAGGCGACCGTGCGACCCGTCGTGCACGCGGTACTCCCCATCGGAAAGGTAGCTGCCGCGCACCGGATGCTCGACGCCCCCGACACGATCGGAAAAATACTCGTGAAGGTGTCGTAGTACCAGCAACGGTTGGCACCCGATGTCCGCCTCCCAGCAACAGTGCGCCGATAGAACGCGTACGAGCAGGACGCCTTCGGCGCCGCCACCCCATCAGCGCTTCACCGTTCTCTATTCTTCTCGCGGTCCGATGATCGAGCGCGCGATGATCGAACGCTGGACTTCGCTCGATCCGCTGTAGATGGTGGACTTGCGCAGGTTCAGGTAGGTGGGACCGCTCGATTCGACCCCCGTGTGGGATGGGCAGGGAGTAGAGCTGATGCGGTACCCGGATCGTCGCTGAGAACGGAAGAGGTGGGTGACGCAGGTCAGTGTCGTCGATCGTGGCTGTGGAGTTCGTCGAGGACCTGATCGAGGGCGGTGGTCGGGATACAGAAGTCCGGCCCTTCCGCGTCTCGGAGGTAGGCGCGCACGTTCGCAAGCAGGGCGAGTTCACGCTTGAGGTCGTCGGTGGTCCGGTCAGTCACAGCGTCATCCTCCCTGAGTGGTGTTGGGGCAACCATCGGGGCGGATGCTTCGTGCTGATCTGGACGCCGGCCACGGTGCCGAACTGGTCGAGGTCCATGCGGAAGATCACTCCGTGCTGCGGCTCCCATTCGTAGGTGCCGTACCCGTGCTCGGTGTGCTGTGGACCCGCTCTGCGGGCGGTCTCTGACTGGTGATCGGTATCCATCGGGCGCTCTCGCGAGGAGCTGCCGCCCGCGTCCGTAGGGACAGCGGCCGATCGTCAGAGCTCAGCCCGGATGAAGAGAACTCGCTCAACGACTCAACGAGCACACCGTCGCCCAGAACGCAGGCATGCTGAAGGTTCCGCGCACCACGGTGTATGGGCATCTGAACAAACGTCGGATGGACAGCGCACCGGTCGCGCAGGAGAGGGCGGCAACGCGATACGCGCGGCCCATTCCGTGACCCAGCTCCCGCTTTCACCCCGTTGGCTACGAACGCGAAAGGTCACTCGCCCGAGGTGCCACCCACCCAAGGCAACATTGTTCGGTTACCCGTGACCACATAGACGTCGATGACCTTGTGCAGCTTATGGTTGCGGCTGAAGCGGCGCAGGCCGACCGCGAGTTCGTAGCCGAGTCGGGCACGAACCGCCCCCATTCCGGACTCGTTCGGGCGGGCCTCGATGCTAATCATCAAACACCAGTACCGCTCGGCGCGCTCGGCCAAATTGTTGAGCAGGGTGGTTGTTCCGACCCCGAGCAGGCCGGGGACCACCATGCCGCGGTCGTAGTCGCGCCTTTGCTGCGGGCGACGAGCAGATCGAATTCGTGTCGCTCCCGGCCCGCTCCAGCGCCGAGGGCCGCAGGCTGATCCGGGTTTGAAGGGGTTCAGGGCGGAATCCATATCGGCACATACAGACAATTATGGGGCAATATCCCATGAATGTCTGTGCGATAGGCCAGGACTGGGACGGCGAAGCGGAGGGTAGGTCGGCGCAGTCGTCGTCTCGACCGGGGCGTCGCCCGCCCAGCCGCGATGGATCGCGTCAGTTCCGGCTCGCTGGGTGCTCATGCCAAGGGCTAAGCTAAGGCTTGTGAACGTGCGTCCAGGGAGCTGACGGGCCCATCCAATATCTCTGCCCGGGTGCGCGAATTCGGGAAGGTCCCTAGCGCTGGCGATCCGGACGAAGTCCGTGACGATATCGGTGCGCCGGTCACGTGGGACATGTCGTCCCGGCTGTTAGAAATAGGGGCCCTTGTCCCTCGCGAATGATGGGTAGTGGCTTCCAAGGGTGAACGGATACCGTCACGGGCGCTCCCAGGTCGCGGTGTGTGACGGATTCGGTTCGGTGGCCTGGTACATCGTGTGCGGCGTCCGAACTCGGATTTCAGCCGGTCCAGGAAGTGGACCGAGCTGTGTTGGTTTCGAGCTGTCGGCGGATCGCGTTGCCGAGAAGTTGGGTGGTGGCGGTGCCGCCGATGTCGGGGGTGAGAGTGTCGCCGCCGGCGGCGAGGACGTCTTCGACTGCGGTCATGACGGCGGTGGCGGCCTCGGTCTCGCCGAGGTGGTCGAGCATCATGCTTGCGCTCCAGATCTGCCCGATCGGGTTGGCGATGCCCTTGCCCGCGATGTCGGGGGCCGATCCGTGGACCGGTTCGAACAGGCTCGGGAACTTGCGCTCGGGGTTGATGTTTCCGCTGGGGGCCACGCCGATGG
>NZ_JBFUHV010000071.1:0-42485 GCF_056402215.1 Rhodococcus sp. P4_B6
GAACAGTGTGGTGAACCATCCGACGGTGCGGGACAGGTCGGCGCCGGGCACGACGTGGTCTTCGCGGCCGTGGCCCTCGAGGTTGATCAGCACGTCGGCCGTGTCGACCCCGCGGTGCCGCCGCCACCGGATCATAGCCAGTGCGAGGGCGGTGAGGAGGCCGTCGCCGACGGCGCCGTGGAACGCGGCGGGAAGGGTGGTGAGGAGTGCGTCGGTGACGCCGGTGGGCACGTCGACGACGACGCGGCCCGTCGTGGCGTCGACGTCGACGTCCGGATTCAGCGGCCGGGAGCCGAGAAGCGGATCGGGGCCGTCCAGGATCGACTGCCACAGTGCGCCTTCGGCGCGCCGGGACCGCACGGCATCGGTGAGCCCGTGCGACCATCGCCGCATCGACGTCCCGACCGCCGGCAGTGCGGCGGGCAGACCCTCGGCGACGCGGGAATGGGCGGCCGCGAGATCCGCGATCAGGATCCGCCAGGACACGCCGTCGACGACGAGATGATGCGCGACCAGCAGCAGACGCCCCTGCCCGTCCGGGCCGTCGAACCAGAGCACCTGCACCATGCTGGCCGCGGCCGGGTCCAGGCGGTCTGCCGCCGCGTTCAGTTCCACTCTCGCGACCGCGGCGAAGTCGCCGACGTCGAACGACGTCACGGGCACGCGGTGGATCAGCGCGTCGGCGCGCACCGATCCGGTCGGCAGCACCGTCATCGCCCACCGCCCCGCCTCGTCGGCGGCGAGTCGCGCGCGGAGCATGTCGTGGCGGTCCAGCACGGCGTCGACGGCGGCGGCGAGATCCTCGCGGGTGAGGCCGCGTGGTGCGGTGACCGGCACAGACTGGGAGAACCGCTCCAGCCTGCCGCCGCTGCGGTCGAGCATCCACGCGACGACGGGGGTCAGCGGCACCGGGCCGACTCCGCCGCCGGGCAGTTCCTCCAGCACCACGGCATCAGCGCGTTCGTGGTGGGCCACCTCGGCGAGACCGGCGACGGTCCGGCGCTCGAACACGTCCCGCGGGGAGAGGATCAGTCCCGCGGCCTTCGCGCGGGCCACCAGCTGGATCGACATGATGCTGTCGCCGCCCAGCGCGAAGAACGAGTCGTCGACTCCCACCGAGGCGAGTCCCAGCACGTCCCGGAACAGGCCGGCGAGCAGCGCCTCCGTCTCGGTGCGCGGCGGCCGGCTGTCGGTGACGGTGACACCGAAGTCTGGTTCCGGCAACGCCTTCCGGTCGATCTTGCCGTGCACCGTCACCGGGAGCGCCGCGATCACCAGAACGGCGGCGGGCACCATGTACGACGCGAGCCGCGTGCCCGCGAACTGCAGGACCTCGCCTGGATCGACGGCCGCGCCGGGTTCGGGGACGACGTACCCGATCAGCCGGTCGCCGGACCGTTTGTCCCGCCGCACGTCGGCGACTGCCGCCGCCACGTTCTCGTGGGCGAGCAGCGCCGACTCCACCTCGCCGAGTTCGATTCGGAATCCGCGGATCTTCACCTGGAAGTCGGTGCGCCCGAGGTAGTCGAGTTGCCCGTCCGCCGTCCAGCGCACGAGGTCGCCGGTCCGGTACATCCGGCTGCCCGGCGGCCCGAACGGGTTGGCCACGAAGCGTTCCGCGGTGAGGGCGTGCCGGCCGTGATAGCCGCGGGCGAGCGCGGGGCCCGCGAGGTACAGCTCCCCGGCCACGCCTGCCGGCACCGGATGCAGTCGCTGATCGAGGACGGTCTCGGTGAACCCGAGCGTCGGCGCGCCGATCGTGACCGGCTCGCCCGGCGCCAGCGGCGTGCTGATGCTCGACACGACCGTCGCCTCGGTCGGACCGTACGCGTCGAACATGGCCCGGCCCGGCGCCCACCGTGCCACCAGTTCCGGCGGGCATGCCTCGCCGCCGGTCACCACGCACTGCACGCCCTCGAGGCCGGCGGGATCGACCGAGGCGAGCGCCGCCGGCGTGACGAAGCAGTGCGTGACCCGCTCACGCCGCAGCAGGTCCGCCAGGTCGTCGCCGCCGTAGACGGACGGGGACGCGATCACCATCGTCGCGCCCGGTCCGACCGCCAGCATCAGCTCGAGCACCGAGGCGTCGAAGCTCGGCGACGCGAAGTGCAGGGTCCGGGACCCCGTGGTCGTGCCGAACGTGTCCCGCTCCGTCGCAGCGAAATTCGCCAGCCCGCGGTGTGTGGTCACCACACCCTTCGGCCTGCCGGTCGATCCCGACGTGTAGATCACGTACGCGGGGTGGTCGACGTGCAGGGCCGACGAGCGGTCGGTGTCGGTCACCGCCGTCGCCGGAAACAGCGACAGCTCGGCGTCGGTTCCGGGGTCACCGAGATCCAGCCACGGGATCGACGCGGGCAGGGCGGACCGCAGCCCGGCCGTGGTGAGACCGGTGACGGCGCCCGAATCGCCGAGCATGTACTCGATGCGCTCGGCCGGATGGTTCGGGTCGACCGGCAGGAACGCGGCCCCGGTCTTGGCCACCGACCAGACGGCGAGGACGGATTCGATGGACCGCGGCAAGGCCAGCGCCACCACCTGTTCCGGGCCGATGCCCCGCCCGATCAGGAGCCGGGCGAGCCGGTCCGACCGCTCGTCGAGGTCCCGGTAGGACACCCGGCGTCCGTCGAAGACCAGTGCCGCGGCATCCGGGTCCCCGGCGGCGGCCGTCAGCAACTGCGGCAGCGTCCGCGCCGGCACGCCGGGCCCCCCGCTCACCGGCGTCAGTGCGGCCCGCTCGCCGGCGCCGAGAACGTCGACGTCGCCGACCGGGGCGTCCGGCGAGTCGGTGACGGCGCCGAGGATCCGGACCAGGCGCTCGGCGAACGCCGCCACCGTGTCCTCGTCGAAGATGTCGGTGGCGTATCCCAGCGCCGCGCTGATCCCCGCGGGACGACCGTCGGCGTCGACGTTCTCCCGCAGGGTCAGCTGGAGGTCGAAGTTGATCGTGTCGAACTCGAGGTCGAGGGGTTCGACGTGGAGGCCGGGCAGCTCCAGCTCGGGGCGCTCGGTGTTCTGGAATTCGAGCATCACCTGGAACAGCGGTGAGTACTCCGTCGAACGGGAGGGACGCAGACTCTCCACGACGCGTTCGAACGGCACGTCCGCGTGCGTGAACGCCCCGAGGTCGGCCTCACGGACCTGCGCGAGCAGTTCGGCGAACGTGCGGGCGCCGTCGACGGGGGTGCGGAGCACGAGGGTGTTCACGAACATCCCGACCAGGTCGTCGAGTTCGGCCTCGCCGCGGCCCGCGATGGGTGTGCCCACGGCGACGTCGTCCGACGCGCTCAGCCGCGACAGCAGGACCGCCAGCGCGGCGTGCAGCGCCATGAACACGGTCGACCCGTGCCTGCGCGCGACCTGCACGACACCCTGGTGGAGATCCGGGCCGATCCCGAACTCGACGCGGCCCGCGCCGAGGGTGCGGGCGGCCTGGCGGGGCCGGTCCGTGGGCAGTTCCAGCACGTCGGGGATGTCGGCGAGCGCCGCCGTCCAGTAATGGAGTTGGCGGGCGAGCGGCGACTCCTCGTCGTGTTCGTCGCCGAGCCGGTCCCGTTGCCAGAGTGTGTAATCGGCGTACTGGACGGGCAGAGGAGTCCAGTCGGGTGCGGCGCCGCGGGCGCGGGCCGTGTACGCCGACAGGACGTCGCGGGCGAGCGGGACCATCGAGAAGCCGTCCGCCGCGATGTGATGCACCACCACGGCCAGCACGTGCTCGTGCTCGCCTGCCGCGAACAGCCGGGCCCGCAGCGGCGCCTCCGTGGTCACGTCGAATCCCGCGGAGAGCAGGCGGTGGAGTTCCGCGCCGACGTCCGACGGCGCGACGGGGTGAGGTGTGAGATCGGGCGCCACGGTCTCCGGCGGCAGGATCACCTGCCGTGGGCCGGCGTCGGTGAGCGGGAAGACGGTGCGGAGGGATTCGTGACGTTCGACGACGTCGGTGACGGCCGCCTGCAGCGCAGTCACGTCGAGCGTGCCGGTGAGGCGGAGTGCGATCGCGACGTTGTATGCCGCACTGGCCGTGTCGAACTGGTTGGCGAACCACATACGCTGCTGCGCCAGCGAGACGGGGACCTCCCGCGACGGATCCCGCGGGGCGGGCGCAGGCCGGGATTCCGCCCGGGATTCCCCAGCCTCGGCGCGGGCGGCCAGCCCGGCGACGGTCGGGGCGTCGAACACGTCCCGCACGCCCAGACGGTCGCCGACTGCCGCGTTGACGCGGGCGACGAGCCGGGTCGCGGTCAGCGAGTTTCCGCCGAGCGCGAAGAAGCTGTCGTTCGCCCCCACCCGGACGATGCCGAGGAGGTCGGCGAACACGGCGGCGACGATCTCCTCCACCGGGTTGCGTGGGGCGACGAATCCCACCGTCGCCGTGCCGAAGTCGGCGTCCGGCAGCGACTTCCGGTCGAGCTTGCCGTTGACCGTCAGGGGCAGGGCGTCGATCACCACCACCGCCGCCGGCACCATGTACGACGGCACGCTCGCCCCGACCGCGGCGAGAACCGCCGCCGCGTCGACGTCGGCGCCCGCCTCCGGGACCACGTAGCCCACCAGCCGGTCGCCGTCCCGCTCGTCGCCGCGCACCACGACCACCGACTGCGCCACCCCGGCGCACGCGCCGAGGGCGGCCTCCACCTCGCCGAGTTCCACCCGGAATCCGCGCAGCTGCACCTGGAAGTCGCTGCGCCCCACATACTCGAGCCGCCCGCCCGCACCCCACTTCACGACGTCGCCCGACCGGTACATGCGCGTCCCGGCCCGGCGGTGGTCGAACGGGTCGGCGACGAACCGCGTCGCGGTCAGCCCCTGCCGCCCGATGTAGCCGCGGGTCACCTGGTCTCCGGACACGTACAGCTCTCCCACCACCCCGGGGGGTACCGGATGCAGCCGGCCGTCGAGGACGTAGACGCGCAGTCCGGGGAGTCCGCCGCCGATCACCGAGCCGGGTACGGAGGCCGCCAGCGCCCGGTCGAGGGCGAGGTAGCTGACGTGCACGGTGGTCTCGGTGATGCCGTACATGTTCACCAGCACGGGGGCGCGGTCGTCGTGCCGGGTGTACCACCTCTCCAGTTGCCCGACATCGAGGGCTTCGCCGCCGAAGATCACGTGCCGCAGCGACAGTGGCATTGTGTCGCCGTCCTCGACGGTGCTCGCCGCGCGATCGGCCTCCGTCAGCTGATAGAACGCGGTCGGGGTCTGGTTCAGCACCGTCACCCGTTCCCGGCGGAGCAGTTCGAGGAACGTGTCCGGCGACCGCGCGGTGAAGTAGTCGACCAGCACCAGCCGGCCACCGTGGACGAGCGCACCCCACAGTTCCCAGACGGAGAAGTCGAAAGCGTACGAGTGGAACAGCGTCCACACGTCGGACGAGTCGAACCCGAACAGTTCCCGGGTGTTGGTGAGCAGGGTAACGACACACCGATGCGACACCTGGACACCCTTCGGCCGCCCTGTCGATCCCGACGTGAAGATGACGTACGCGACGGCGTCGGCCCACAGCGGCCGCAGCCGGTCCGAGTCGGTGACCGGCAGACCGGACAGTTCGGCCACCGCGCCCACCGTGTCCGGATCGTCGATCGCCACCACCGGAATTCCGGCCGGCGCCAGCGGCGCGAATTCTGCGCTCACCACGGCGCACACGGGTCGCGCGTCCTCGAACATCGCTGCCACCCGCTCGGCGGGATAGCTGGTGTCGACCGGCACGTACCCGCCACCGGCGGCGAGCACCGCCAGCAACGTCACCACGAGGGCAGGCGTGCGATCGACCATCACCGCGACCAGCGACTCGGTGCCCACACCCTCGGCGATCAGCAACCGGGCCAACCGGTTCGACCGCTCGTCCAGTTCGCCGTAGGTCAGCGTCTCGTCGCCGCACACGATCGCGGTGGCGGCCGGGGTCGCCGAGGCCACCCGCGCGAACAACTCGACCACCGTCTGCGCGTCGGCGGCGACACCCTTACGGTTCCAGCGGTCCAGCACCAGGTCGCGCTCGACTGCACCGAGAACCGGGATGTCCCCCACCACCACCGCCGGGTCGTCGACCACCGCCCGCAGCACCCGGACGAAGCGTTCCCCGAACCCCTCCACCGACGACCGGTCGAACACGTCCGTCGCGTACAGGAAGGCGGCCGACATCCCGGCGGCGGTGCCCTTCTCGTCGTGGTATTCGGCGAGCGACAGCTGGAGGTCGAATTTGGCAACCCCCGGGTCTACGTCGACGGCTTCGACGGTCAGGCCCGGCAGTTCGAGGTGGGCACGCACGGTGTTCTGGAATTCGAGCAGCACCTGGAACAGCGGCGAGTGGGACGTCGACCGGCCCGGAGCAAGCTCGTCGACGACGCTCTCGAAGGGAACGTCCGTATGCCCGAACGCGCCCAGATCCGTGTCTCGGGCCCGGGCCAGCACGTCGGTGAACACCTCACCCGGCTCCACCGGGGTGCGCAGCACCAGCGTGTTGACGAACATCCCGACGAGGTCGTCCAGCGCCGCCTCACCGCGACCCGCGATCGGGGTGCCGATGGCGACGTCCCCGGATCCGGTCATCCTCGAGAGCAGCACGGCGAGCGCCGCGTGCATCACCATGAACAGCGTCGCGTGGTGTTCGCGTGCGAGGAGGAGCAGTTTCCGGTGCAGGCCGGCATCGATCGGGAACGCCGCGGTCGCACCCGCGAGCGAGCGGGTGACCGGCCGGTTCCGGTCGAGCGGGAGGGCACTGACCTCCGGGAGGTCGGCCAGCACATCGCGCCAGTACTGCAGTTGCCGGGACATGAGGCTGTCCGGGTCCTCGGCACTGCCGAGCAGTCGACGCTGCCACATGCTGAAGTCGGCGTACTGCACGGGCAGCGGTTCCCAGCTCGGCAGGGTCCCGGACCGGCGCGCCGAGTAGGCGACGATCAGGTCTCGGGCCAGCGGCGCGAGCGACGCCCCGTCGGCAGCGATGTGGTGCACCACGATCACGAGCACGTGCTCGTCCGGACCGGTCCACAACAGGGCCCCGCGCAGCGGGACCTTCGTGCTCACGTCGAACCCACCGGTGAGGAGCGTCCCGATCCGGTCGTGCAGCGACTCGTCGCCGTCGACGTGCGGGGTGAGGTCCGGGGCGACCTCCGCGGTGTCGACCACCACCTGGTAGGGGCCGTCCTCCGATGCCGGATACACGGTGCGCAACGACTCGTGCCGCTCGATCACGTCCCCGACCGCGGCCCGCAACGTGTCCGCGTCCAGAGGTCCGGTAAGGCGCACTGCCATCGGAATGTTGTACGCCGCCGACGACGTGTCGAACTGGTTGAGGAACCACATCCGCTGCTGCGCCAGCGACAACGGGATCCGATCGGGCCGATCCCCGACGGTCAGGGGCGGCCGGTCCACGAATTCGGTGCCTGCCCGGCGGACGTACGCCGCCAGCAGTTCGACGGTGGGCGCCTCGAACAACGCCCGCACCCCGACGTCCGATCCGAGTGCCGCGTTGACCCGGGCGATCACCCGCGTCGCGACGAGCGAGTTACCGCCGAGGTCGAAGAAGCTGTCGTCGACACTGATCCGTTCGACGCCGAGGACTTCGGTGAAGACCTCGGCGATCGACTCCTCGACCGGGTCGGCAGGCGCCTTGAACTCGGCGGCCGCGGACAGGAACCGCGGTTCCGGCAGCGCCGCGCGGTCCAGCTTCCCGACCGGGTTCAGCGGGATCTCGTCCAGCACCACGATCACCGAGGGAACCATGTACGCCGGCAACCGGTTCCGCACCTGCCGCAGTAGTTCCGACGTCACGATCGGCCTGCCCGGAGCCGGGACGACGTAGGACACCAGGACCGTGTCCCCGGACGGTCCCGGCCTGCCGATGGTGACGGCCAGTCGCACGTCCGGATGCGTCTGCAGCATCGCATCGATCTCACCGAGCTCGATGCGGAACCCTCGGACCTTCACCTGGAAATCGCTGCGCCGCAGGTACTCGAGCGTGTGATCGGGCCGCCACCGCACCACGTCGCCGGTGCGGTACATCCGGCCCCGGCCGTACGGGTCGGCGACGAACCGCGCCGCGGTGAGACCCGGGCGGCGGTGATAGCCCCGCGCCACCCCGGCACCGGCGATGTACAGCTCACCCGGTACCCCGACGGGTACCGGATGGAGCCGGGCGTCGAGCACCATTTCCTCGACGCCCCGGAGCGGCCCACCCAGCGTGATGGGGTCACCGGGGGTCATCGGTGCGCTGATGTTCGCCATGATCGTGGTCTCGGTCGGACCGTACGCGTTGTGCAGCCGGCGGTCCGGCGCCCACCGGGCGACGAGGTCGGGCGGGCAGGCCTCGCCGCCCACGACCACGTCGAGGAAGTCGCCCAGCGAATCGGGCGGGATCGTTCCCAGCGCCGCGGTGGTGACGAAGCCGTGCGTGACGCGCTCCGACCGCAGCAGGTCGGCCAGTTCGGCGCCGCCGTACGCGGTCGGCGGCACCACCACCATGGTCGCGCCCACTCCGAAGGCCTGCAGGTACTCGAACACGGATGCGTCGAAGCTGGGGGTCGAGAAATGCAGCGTTCGAGACGATCTGGTGGCGCCGAACCGCTCCTGCTGATCGGCGGCGAAGTTGTCCAGCCCGCGGTGGGTGACGGTGACGCCCTTCGGCTGCCCCGTCGAACCGGACGTGTAGATCAGGTACGCGGCATTGTCGAGGTGCAGGGGCCGAATGCGGTCCGAGTCGGTCAGCGGATTGTCCGGGCGGACGGCGCACTCGGCTTGGAAGTCCGGATCGTCCAGCACGCACCACGGAATCGAATCGTGCAGGCGGCCACGCACCGACTGCTCCGTCAGACCGAGCACCACACCCGAATCGGCAAGCATGTAGTCGATCCGGTCGGCCGGGTAGTTCGGGTCCACCGGCACGAACGCCGCCCCCGTCTTCGCGACCGCCCAGACGGACGCCACCGACCGGAACGACCGCGGCAACGCCAGCGCGACGAACGATTCCGGTCCCACACCCTGGTCGATCAGCACGCGCGCGACCTGCGTCGACCACCGGTCCAGCTCGCGGTAGGACAATTCTTCGCCCTGCCGGGTCAGGGCCGTTGCTGCCGGATCCAGTGCCGCGGCATCGGCGAACAGGCCGGGCAGGGTGCGCTCTGACCGGGCAGGCAGGCCCCGGACCGGTGTCAACGCGGAACGTTCGGCCACGGACAGGATCTCGATGTCACCGACCGGAACGTCCGGATCGGCCGCCATCGCACCGAGGATGCGCAGGTACCGTTCGGCCGCCACCCGGATGGTGTGGGCGTCGAACAGGTCTGCGGCGAAACCGAATTCGACGGTGGCCCCGGCCAGTCCCCCCGACTCGCCGACCGCTTCCGTCACGGACACGCACAGGTCGAGGCCGGGGAATTCCGCATCCGGGGAGCCGGGGGGCCTGGTGTCGAGCAGCACCTGGACGATCGGTGCGTACGCCTCCGACACCGACACGCCGAGCTCCTGCACCAGACGGTCGAACGGAACCCCGGTGTGCGACAACGCCTCCGCGGCGACGTCTCGGACGTGGGCCAGGTAGTCGCGGCACGACACCTCGCCCGCGTACCGCGAACGCACCACCACGGTGTCCGTGCGGTCGCCCACGTCCACTGCCGTCCCGACGGCGATGTCGCTGCTCCCGGTGACCCGGCCGAGCAGGATCGACAGGGCGGTGAGGAACACCGTGCGGCCGGCGGTGCCCGCGTCTTCGGCCAGCGCGCCCACCCGGCGGTGCAACTCCGCAGACACCACCACGGTGACCCGGTCGCTCTCCGGCGACAGCCTGGCGGGCCGGCGCCGGTCGGTGGGCAACGGCAGGAGGTCGGGCAACCCATCCAGTCGCCGGCGCCAGTACTCGACTTCCCGGGCCTCGCCCAGCAACCGTTCCCCGATGCGGGCGCTTTCCTCGTGGATGTCGCCCACCCGGGACGCCGGGTTCGCGGTGGCCAGTTCCGCGAGCAACTCCACGAACTGCCGATGGTGTTCCCGCAGTTCGCCACGCTCGTAGCGGCTGGGGTTCGCACGGAAGTCGACGAAGATCCTGGTGGGCGTGCCGCTCTGGTACACGTTGATCAGCAGGTCCTCCACCGGACCCGAGGTGACGATGTGGAAATCGCCCACCAGCGAACCCAGCGCCACCTCCTGGCGGAACAACATGACGTTCACCATCGGCCCGTACAATTCCGTCGACGCGGTGTCGCCGGCGTCACGTCGGATGTCGTCGAGGCTGCACCGCTGGTGCCGCAGTGCCGCGACCAGCTCACGCTGGACCTGCTCGATCAGGTCCGCGACGGTGTCCTCGGCCCGGACGCGGACGGGCATCGGGGCCACGTTGACGAGCATGCCGCCGGAATTGCGCAGCACCGCCGTCGTGCGCGCCGACACCGGGATGGTCACCAGCACATCGGTTCTGCCGGTGCGCCGCGCCAGGTAGCACGCCGCGGCCGCGATGATGGTCGCCRCCGACGGGCTGTCGCGGGAATCGAGAACGGCCACGACGTCGTTGGAGAGGACCGCACTCTCCACCGTGCTGGCGGCGGACACGTGTCCCACCGTCCGCGCCAATGTGGTGCCCTCGACCCCGGCGACCCGCTCCGCCCAGTACTCGCGGTCGGTCAGGAAACGGTCCGAGGCGCGGTACCGGCTGTCGATGTCGTACAACTGCCGCAAGCTGACCGCCCTGTTCGGATCCGGTTCGCGGCCCGCAACTTTCGCGGAGTACCGGTGCGCGATGCGGCGCAGCATCGTCATCGCACCGTAGCCGTCGAGGGCGACGTGGTGAATCCTGCTGTACCACAGGAAGTGCGCGTCCCCGGTCTGCAGGATCGACGTCTCCACCAGCCGGTCTGCGCTCAGGTCGATCGGCGTGACGTAGTCACGCTCCATCCATTCGTGCGCCGCCGACATCGGATCCTCTTCGGCGCGGAAGTCGACGTACGCGATCGACGTGTCCGTCCGATGGTCCACGTACTGCAGCGGGCGGCCGTCGACGTCGTAGACCTTGAGGAACGGCGATTCGAATTCGCGGGCCGCCTCCACTGTCTCCTGCCGCAACAGGTCCATGTCCAGCGCACCGCGGAACTCGACGTACTGGGCGATGAAGATCGGGACCCGCGGTTCCAGTTGCTGAGCGAACCACGTGGCCCGCTGCGCCGCCGACAGCGGAATCGGTTCACCGCCGCCCGGGGCGGAACCGTCCGATCGCTGTCCCGGGACGCGCAGGTCCGCGGGGCGGCGCGGATCCCCCGCCCCCGGAACGGGTCCTTCATCTTGTCCAGGGCACACTAGAACTCGACCTCGCCCCGCCCAACCAGGACGGACGCACTCTTTCGAGTATCCGCCCGCGCGGCGTTCCGGGTCCAGGGCACTGCGGGTCCAATGCCGCCGATGGATACTGGGCCTCATGACCGAGCGCGTCGACACACCCGGCATCGATCCCGCGGACTTCCGCGTCCACGTGGTGGCGCAGGCCATCCGGCTGTTCTCCGAGAACGGGTACGAGGCGACGACCGTCGAGCAGATCGCGTCGGCCGCCGGGGTGTCCCGGCGGACGTTCTTCCGCCAGTTCCGCTCCAAGGAGGACGTGATCTTCGCCGATCACGAATCACTGTTGCAGCAGGCAGAGGACCATCTGACCACGGAAACCGACGACCCGTGGGCGGCGGTCTGCAGGACAGCGGGCCTGGTCTTCGACAGGTTCCGGGAGAACCGGGAACTGGCGGTGCGCCGGTACCAGGTGGTCCAGAGGGTTCCCGCGCTCCGCGACCGGGAGATCGTCACCGGCGTCCGCTACGAGCGGTTGTTCGTCGACTACCTGCGCGGCGTAGTGCCCACCCAACCGGTCCTTAAGGTCATCGGATTCGCGGCCGCTGTCACCGCGTGCCACAACTTTCTGCTTCGGAACATGATCAAGGGCGACCCGGACGCCACCGCGGAAGAACTCGAGCGGGCCCTGCTCGACGTGCGCCGGACGTTCGGCGTCGCCCCGGGGGCATCCACGCAGGAAGAGGACGCCGTACTGGTGGTCTCGTACCCGCCGGGGACTCCCGTGGAGGAGATCACCGGGCGCATCCGGACGCAGTTGTCCCGGCGCCGGGGCTGAGCGGCCGAAGGTGACGACACCCACCCTTGACTGGCACTCAGTGCCGTGGTTGACTGCACTCCAGTGGCAGTAGTTTGCCGACCACGAACGTTGCGGCCCACCTGAACGGAAATAGACCTGGCACGGAGTGCCGCTCAGACTCGGTGCCGTCGAGACTCAGCAAGGAGCGCCCCCATGGCCGGAAATCCGGACTTCGATCTGTTCAAGCTCGGTGAAGAGCACGACGAACTGCGGTCCGCGATCCGCGCGCTCTCCGAGAAGGAGATCGCACCCCACGCGAAGGAAGTCGACGAGGATTCGCGCTTCCCCGAAGAGGCGCTGCAGGCCCTCGTGAACTCCGGCTTCAACGCCATCCACGTCCCCGAGCAGTACGACGGGCAGGGCGCCGACTCCGTCGCCACCTGCATCGTCATCGAAGAGGTCGCCCGCGTCTGCGGCTCCTCCTCCCTGATCCCCGCCGTCAACAAGCTCGGCACCATGGGCCTGATCCTCAACGGCTCCGAGGAACTCAAGCAACAGGTCCTGCCGCAGCTCGCGTCCGGCGAGGCGATGGCGTCGTACGCGTTGTCCGAGCGCGAGGCCGGTTCGGACGCCGCGAGCATGCGCACCCGCGCCAAGGCCGACGGCGACGACTGGATCCTCAACGGGTCCAAGTGCTGGATCACGAACGGTGGCAAGTCCAGCTGGTACACCGTCATGGCCGTCACCGACGCCGACAAGGGCGCCAACGGCATCTCCGCGTTCATGGTCCACAAGGACGACGAAGGATTCGTCGTCGGACCGAAGGAGAAGAAGCTCGGCATCAAGGGTTCGCCCACCACCGAGCTCTATTTCGAGAACTGCAAGATTCCCGGCGACCGCATCATCGGCGAGCCCGGCACCGGTTTCAAGACGGCGCTGCAGACCCTCGACCACACCCGTCCCACCATCGGCGCGCAGGCAGTCGGCCTCGCACAGGGCGCCCTCGACGCCGCCCTCGCCTACACCAAGGACCGCAAGCAGTTCGGCAAGTCGATCAGCGACTTCCAGGCCGTGCAGTTCATGCTCGCCGACATGGCGATGAAGGTCGAGGCCGCGCGCCTCATGGTCTACACCTCCGCGGCCCGCGCCGAGCGCGGCGAGAAGAACCTCGGTTTCATCTCCGCGGCCGCCAAATGCTTCGCCTCCGACGTCGCGATGGAGGTCACCACGGACGCCGTCCAGCTGTTCGGTGGCGCCGGCTACACCACCGACTTCCCCGTCGAGCGGATGATGCGTGATGCGAAGATCACCCAGATCTACGAAGGCACCAACCAGATCCAGCGCGTCGTGATGTCGCGTGCACTGTTGAAGTAGGCGGCTACGCCGCCCGTGCGTGGTTAACGAGTCTCTGGACTCGCTAACCACGCACGGGCATATCTAAGGAGAATTTGTGGAACTAGTAGGCGTGATCGGCGGCGGCACCATGGGTGCCGGCATCGCCGAGGTATGTATCAAGGCCGGCAGCTCGGTTCTCATCCTCGAGACGAAGCCGGAGTTCGCCGAGGCCGCGCAGGCCCGGATCGAGAAGTCCCTCGCCCGCGGGGTCAAGGCGGGCAAGCTCGACCAGGAGGCCGCGGACGCCGCGCTCGCCCGGGTGCGGGTCACCCTCGACATCGACGACTTCGCCGACCGCGACCTCGTCATCGAGGCGGCGCCGGAGATCGAATCCCTCAAGGTCGACATCTTCCAGAAGCTCGACAAGGTCGTGAAGCCGTCCGGCATCCTCGCGTCCAACACGTCGTCCATTCCGCTGATCAAGATGGCCAACGCCACGCAGCGTCCCGGGCAGGTCGTGGGTGTCCATTTCTTCAACCCGGTGCCGGTGATGCCGCTGGTGGAGATCGTGGTCAGCCTCGTCACGTCGGAGGAGACCGTCACCGCGGTCACCGACTACGCGAAGAACACGCTGCGCAAGAAGACGGTGCGAGCCGGTGACCGCGCGGGATTCATCGTGAACGCGCTGCTCATCCCGTACCTCACGTCGGCGGTCCGGATGCTCGAGTCGGGTTACGCCACCGCCGAGGACATCGACGAGGCCATGAAGGGCGGCTGCGGGTACCCGATGGGCCCGCTGACGCTGATCGACACCGTCGGTCTCGACATCACGCTCGCCGCCGCGGAGTCGCTGTACGCGGAGTTCGCCGAGCCGCACTACGCTCCCCCGACGCTGCTCAAGCGCAAGGTGGATGCCGGGCACCTCGGCAAGAAGAGCGGCAAGGGCTTCTACGACTACAGCTGATCGCGCCCGTCCGGGAGCCCGTCGCGTTGTCGCGGCGGGCTTTCGCCGTTCGCGACGGCGTATCCCATGTACGAGATGGCCGTGCTCCGGATCTGCCCGAAGTCGAGGCGGCGGCTCAACTCCCCGTAGCTGAGCCGGGTTCCGCCCGCCCGGGCGAGGTCGAGGAGCCGGAGAGGATTCTTCGACCGCGGCCCGAGCCCGACGATCTCGCCGAGCCGCAGATCGCGGCGCTCCAGGATCGCCGTCAGCTCCGCGGGACGGATGCACATCGACCAGTCGTGGATGGGGGTGTCGAACATCCGCGTCATCCGCCACTCCTGCATGATCTTGATGGCGACGAGCTTGCTGACGAATGTGCGGTTGATGGTGTCGAACAGGTACAGGCCGCCGGGTTTCAGCACGCGGGACGTCTCGGCGATCACTTCGCCCAGATCCGACACGTGCTCGAGGACGTCGCAGCAGTAGACGACGTCGAACGTGGAGTCCGGCACGGGGAGTCGCTCGCCCGACCCGATGCGGTACTCGATGTCGAGTTCCGCGCGGTCGGCGTGACGGCGGGCGGTGTCGATCGACACCGGGGACGGATCGATTCCCGTCACGCGGAATCCGATCCGGGTGAACTCCTCCGCGAGGAACCCTCCACCCGACCCGACGTCGAGGGCACGCAGACCGCGATAGTCAGGACCGATCGTCTGGCCGAGCACCTTGCGGAAGTAGGCGAATCGTCCCGGCGTCAGGCTTCCGTGCAGCAGGTTGAGCGGGTTGTCCTCCTCCCACCACGACTCCCCCACCCGGTTGTAGACGTCGTTGTCGATGACCACACGGACCACCCCTTCTCTGCCGAGCGCACTTCGACGACTCCAGCCTTCCCCTGC
Source organism: Rhodococcus sp. P4_B6 (assembly GCF_056402215.1). Taxonomy (NCBI): domain Bacteria; kingdom Bacillati; phylum Actinomycetota; class Actinomycetes; order Mycobacteriales; family Nocardiaceae; genus Rhodococcus; species Rhodococcus sp. P4_B6. The sequence goes on from NZ_JBFUHV010000071.1 coordinate 15,230, forward strand.
GCGTCGGTCACTTCAAGGCCGACACCCGTACGCGATGCTCGGAGGATGACTTTCCGGATCTCGCACGTGTGCCTGCTGCTGGGCGGGTTCGTCGCGGGAATTGCGTTGACGTCCACCGGGTCCGGTGGGTTCGTGTTCGTCGTGGGCCGTGAGGTCCTGGACGCGTCGTATCTCGATCCCGCCGCCGGTGCCACCCTCGCCGCGGTCGTCGCAGTCCTGGTGACGGTGCTGGTTCGGGCCCGCCGGGGCCTGTCGGCGCTGTCGTTCGCCGGCCTCGCACTGCTGGGCGTCGCCCGTTCGATCGGGCCGTGGGACTTCGAGATGTTCCTCGGCGGCGTCGCTGCGGGACTTCTCCTCGGCGGTCTCGTCGGACTGTGCGCCACCGCCGACCTCGAGTGGTTGCAGACCGCACTCGCGGCGGGTGTCCTCACCGGGGTCCTCCTCGACGGACCGATCGAGCATCTCCGGATATCCCTCCCCCGGCGCTACGCGGACTACCTTCCCGGACACACCGTCGATGCGGCGGCGCTGGCCGTCCTAGCGCTCACGGCCGTGGTTTTGGCTGTGGCGTTGCGATCCGGCGACTTCGGCGAGCGGGCGGACCTCGCGGTGAGCAGGCGCGCCGTCGTCGCGGGGATCGTGGTGCCGCTGGTCGGGCTGGTGCTGTGCTGGTGGTTCGTTCACCAGGCGTGGGACGTGGACTCCGACGGCGGAATGAAGGGCCGGTGGGTGTTCGGGATCGTCCTCGTCGCGGTGGTGATCGCCGCCGCGCTGTGGCTGGAGGGCCGCACCGGGATCGTGTTGCTCGCCGCGATGGCGCTCGTCGCCACGGGCGGCATCGGCAGGTCCGCGTTCCCGGATTCGTGGCCGTGGCTGCTGTTGCCCGCGGCACTGTCACTCGCGGGTGCCGTGCTCGGACGGCGTTTCCCCCAGCCGGTTCTCGGCATCGCGGCGCTGGCGGTGGTCGCCGCGTCGGCAGTGTTCGAGCACCCGCCGTGGGACAACCTGCAACTCGGCGCGATGTGGCTGCTCCTTCCGCTCGCGGCCACGTACACGTTCGCGTCGAGCGTGCCGTCGAGCGGACCGGTCACCGCGGCGGCGCTGGCGATCCCCGCCGCGCTCACCGTCCCCCTGGTCGTCGACTACGGGTGGACGGCGTACACGCCGCTCACCACATCGGGGACCACGCCGTGGCCGGACTCGTGGGGGTGGACGTCCACGGGAGTGTCGGTGGCCGCCGTGGTCGCGTACGGCCTCACCGCGGCCTACCTCGGAAAACGCCCCTCCTGACTAATATGCAGGATACATATGTTGTGCACCATGCATAGACTGTGTAGGGTGCACAAATTGTGTTTCGCAACGTCAAGGAGATTCGTGTGGACAGTCCGACGCCCGTCGTCCGCCCGGGCGGCCTCGTCGCCGTGCTGGCATTCACCGGCATCGTCGCCGCACTCATGCAGACCCTCGTGGTGCCGCTGATCGGTGACCTGCCCCGACTCCTCGGCACGACCGCCTCCAACGCATCCTGGGTGATCACCGCGACGCTGCTCGCCGGCGCGGTGGCTACCCCGGTCACGGGACGTCTCGGCGACCTCTACGGCAAGCGTCGAATGATGCTGATCTGCACGGTGCCGCTCGTCCTGGGCTCGGTGGTCTGCGCACTCGCGACGACCCTGGCCCCGATGGTGATCGGCCGGGGACTGCAGGGCGTCGGGGTGGGCCTGATCCCGCTGGGAATCAGCGCCTTGCGGGACCTGCTGCCGCCCGAGCGCCTGCACTCCTCCATCGCCCTGATGAGCTCGTCGATGGGCATCGGCGGTGCCCTCGGCCTGCCGCTCGCCGCGACGGTCGCCGAGAACGCCTCATGGCGGGTGCTGTTCTGGGGCGCCGCCGGGCTCAGCGCGGTGATCGCCGTACTGCTCTGGTACTTCGTGCCCGCCACCCCGGTGCACGGCACCCGGGGCCGCTTCGATCCCGTCGGGGCGGTCGGGCTCGGCGTCGGACTGGTGTGCCTGCTGCTGGCCGTGTCCAAGGGCGCCGACTGGAGCTGGACGAGCGGCACCACCCTCGGCCTGTTCGCGGCCACGATCATCGTGTTGACGGCGTGGGGCCGGTGGGAACTCCGCACTCCGCAGCCCCTCGTCGACCTGCGGGTCATCGCCGGACGTCAGGTGCTGCTGACCAACGCCGCGTCCGTCGTCGTCGGCTTCGCGATGTACGCCCAGTCGCTGATCGTTCCGCAACTCCTGCAGTTGCCCGCGTCGACGGGATACGGCCTGGGACAGTCGATGCTGGCGATGGGTCTGTGGATGGCCCCGTCGGGCCTGATGATGATGGCGGTGTCCCCGTTCGGCGCCAAGCTGTCGTCGACCCGCGGACCGAAGGTCACGCTGCTAGTCGGCAGCCTCGTCATCGCCCTCGGCTACGGGTCGTCGATGTTCCTGATGGGGTCGACGTGGGGTCTGGTCGTGGTGACCTGCATCTGCGGCGCGGGCGTCGGTCTCGCCTACGGCGCGATGCCCGCCCTCGTGATGAGCGCCGTGCCGCAGTCCGCGACGGCGTCCGCGAACAGCGTGAACTCCCTGATGCGTTCGGTGGGCACGTCGGTGTCCGCGGCCGTCGTCGGCGTGGTCCTGGCGCAGATGAGCGTGCAGGTCGCGGGCCACACCCTGCCCACCGAGGGCGGATTCCGGACCGGTCTGCTGATCGGTTGCGGTGTCGCGCTCGTCGCCGCGGCCATCACCGTGGCAATTCCCACCCGACGTGCACCCACACCGCCGAACACGGCTCCCACCGAACCGCTCGCGTCGTCGAAGGCATAGCCGTCGACCGCCCTACTTGTGCAGGGCGTATCCGGCCACGGGGTTGCCGTTGATGTAAACGGTGCCCTCGTAGGTCCCGTCCGGCCTCGGGGTGATCCGGTCGGTGAGGAAATTCAGGCCGGACGGGCTGTAGTCGGTGACGAGGGAGCCGCCCGGTTCCGGGGTGGTCATGCCGAAGATGTAGGGGAAGAACACCCCGAAGTTGTCCATGACCCATCCGGGTCCGAACGTCTTGCCCTTCCAGATCAGGTCGCCACCGAGAACGTTGGTGGTGCCGAGGTACGTGCCGGCAGGCAACGGGACCGGCATGGGCGCGGGGAGCGGCGGCGGCATGGGCGCCGGTACCGGGTCTGCAGCGGCCGTCCCCGCAGCGAAGAAAGACAGGCCGGCCACCGCGACGGCCCCGACCGCGACCTTGCGCATGATGTCCATGAGTTCTCCGTATATCGAGGTGCGTGGCGGAAAGTGTCGCACGTACACAGCCGTCACAGGGCGAGTGTGAAGAAGATGCTGTTCGGATCGTTGTCGTAGTCCCCGAACGGAGGACATTCGGTGAAGCCGTGCTCGGTGTACAGCCGCCTTGCCGGGGCGAAGAAATCCTCGGTGCCGGTCTCGAGGCTGAGCCGGACGTACCCGCGTGCCCGCGCCTCGTCGACCAGGTGCGTGAGGAGCCGGGTGGCCACACCCCGCCCGCGCGCCTCCGTGGCCGTCCGCATCGACTTGATCTCACCTTCGGCCGCCGAGAGCTCACGCAGAGCCACGGTTCCCAGCACGGCCTCCTCGTCCCACAACGTCCACACGGTGACCGAGGGGTCCCGCAAACCGGACAGATCGAGGGCGTGAACGCTCTCGGGCGGCGACGTGGCACGCATGTCCGCCAGGTGCTCGGCCAGCAGTCCGTGCACGTCCTCGCGGGACAGGTCGTCGACTTCGATATACACGTGCAGGCTCTCGACTTTCGGTTTCCGACCGGGCAACGCTGTCGAGTATGCCGAAGCCGGCGCGAGAAATCGCAACGAGTACCGCACTGCCTGGACCGCAGCGCACCATGGGGAGATGACCGAGACAGTTCTGCGCCTGAGCACCCGCCAGGGGCGGTGGGTGGTCACCGCCACCGTTCTCGGCTCGAGCCTCGCGCTACTGGACGGCACGGTGGTGAACATCGCCCTGCCCCACATCGGCGAGGACCTCGGGTCGGATGTCGCCGGAATGCAGTGGGTACTGAGCGGCTACACCCTCGCCCTGGCGTCGCTGATCCTGCTGGGCGGGGCGCTCGGGGATCGCTGGGGCCGGCGACGCGTCTTCGTCTGGGGGACGGTCTGGTTCGCGGTGGCGTCGCTCCTGTGCGGCATCGCACCCGACATCACGATGCTCGTGATCGCCCGAATTCTGCAGGGTGTCGGGGCTGCAATGCTGACCCCCGGCAGCCTCGCACTGATCTCGGCGTCGATTCACGAGGACGACCGCGGCGCCGCGATCGGACTGTGGTCGGGGCTCGGTGGGGTGGCCGGGGCGATCGGACCTCTGCTGGGCGGCTGGCTGGTGGAGGTGGCCGGCTGGCGGTCGGTGTTCCTGATCAATCTTCCGCTCGCCGTCGTCGTCGTGTGGGCGTCGATGCGGCACGTCCCCGAGAGCCGGGACCCGCATCCGTCCGATCACCTCGACGTGCTCGGGTCGGTGTGCGCGGTGGTCGGTCTCGGCGCCCTCACCTACGGTCTGATCGAGATGAACCTGATCGCCGGGGTGGTCGGAGCCGTCGCGCTGATCGCGTTCGTCGTGGTGGAACGGCGCTCACCGAACGCGCTGGTGCCGCCGAGCCTGTTCGCGTCGCGCATGTTCGTGGCGGCGAACCTGGTGACGCTCGCCGTGTACGCCGCGCTCGGCGGCGTCTTCTTCCTGCTGGTCCTGCAGTTGCAGTTGGTGGCCGGATACTCGCCGATCGAGGCCGGGGTCGCCACCATCCCGATCACGCTGGCGATGCTGGCGTTCTCCTCCCGCGCCGGCAGCTACGCCCAGACCCACGGCCCCCGGCTACCGATGACCGTCGGGCCCGCCCTCGCAGCGGTCGGGCTGCTGTTGATGACGCGGATCGGGCCGGACGCGAGCTATTGGACGGTCGTGCTTCCCGGCGTCGTCGTGTTCGGTCTCGGACTGTCCGCCATGGTCGCGCCGCTGACCGCCGCCGTGCTCGGGTCGGTCCCGGTGGAGCAGTCGGGCATCGCGTCCGGGGTGAACAACGCGGTCGCGCGCACCAGCCAACTGCTGGCGGTGGCCGCACTCCCTGGGATCGCCGGGATCGACGCCGAAAGCATGATCGACCCCACCAGCTTCTCGCACGGCTTCCGCATCGCGATGTACATCTGCATCGCACTGCTCCTGGTCGGGGCGATCATCGCCGCAGCCCTGATCCGCGCTCCCGCTCCGCCGGCTCCCACCCCGCTTGGTCCCGTCCCGGATTCGGTTGCATGCAAACCACATTGCGACGTCACCGGTCCGGCCGTGCAACCGGCCCTCGCGCGGCCCGGCCCCACCCCGCCGGAGGGGTGACGCGACTGCGGGCACGCTTTCGTATCCTGGTCGGGTGGCGATTTCCGGTACCGACCCGTCGAGCGTCCGGGTCGACAGCTGGACGTGGGCGGTCCGGCTGTTCAAGACGCGTTCCGCGGCGGCGGCCGCGTGCAGGTCGGGGCACGTGCGGGTCAACGGCAGCACCGCGAAACCGGCGCAGCCGGTCAAGGCCGGCGACGAGGTCCGCATCCGCGCGGCCGGTGTCGAACGGATCGTCGAGGTGATCCGGCCGATCACCAAACGGGTGGGCGCGGTGGTGGCCGTCGAGTGCTACACCGACAACACACCACCACCCCCACCGCGCGAGGTCCTCGCGTCCATCCCGCAGCGCGACCGCGGCGCGGGCAGGCCGACCAAACGCGAACGCCGCGAGATGGACCGGTTGCGCGGGCTGTGACCGCTCAGGCCGGGGTGTGGCTGAGGATCCGCAGCGCGGCAGGCACCGCCTCGATGGTGACCGGCAGCGGGCCGACGCGGTCGCCGTCCGCGTAGGCCGTGATGCCGTCGCACTGCAGTCGCACCGTCCGCGAGCGGTAGGTCTGCACGTCGGGGAGTTCCACGTGGGTGCCCTTGTACACGCGGGGGAACAGCCGGACCAGCCTCGACCGGCGGCCGTAGTCGACGACGGTGACGTCGAGCAGTCCGTCGGTCTTGTCCGCGTTCGGGCAGATCTGCATCCCGCCGCCGTAGGAGCGGCCGTTGCCGACGGCGACCAGTGTCGCGTCGACCTCGAAGGTCTGGTCGTCGAGTGCGATGCGGTAGTGCAGCGGGCGGAGTTGCGTCAGTTCGGCGAGCATCGCCAGGTTGTACCGCATCGGGCCCTTCGGCCAGGACATCCGGTTGGCGCGGTCGGTGACGAGTGAGTCGAAACCGCTCGCGACGATCGTGCCCGCCCACACGACCGCACCGCTGTCGAGGGTGATCCTGGCGAGGTCGGATTCCTGCACCTCGCCGTCGGCGATGACGTCGGCGGCCGCGACGGGGTCGCCGACGGGGATGCCGAATTCGCGCGCATGGTCGTTGCCGGTGCCTGCCGGGATCAGGCCGACCGGTGTCCCGGACTGCGCCGCCGCCTGCAACCCGATGCTGATGGCGCCGTCTCCCCCGACGACGACGAGCGCGTCGGTGCCGTCGTCGATGGCCCGGCGGGCCAGCGTGCGCGCGTGATCGGCGTCCGTACCGATGATTTCGGTGACGGCGACGCCGCGTTCCCGCAGGCGCGCGACCCCCTTGCGCCCGGCGACCGGCGCGTGGCCGTGCCCGGCGAGCGGGTTGACGAGGACGGTGACCTTCTCGATCACCTGCTGCGTGCTCACGGAATCAGCTTGCCGGGGTTGAGGATTCCCGCGGGATCGACGGCGTCCTTGACGGCCCGCAGAATCGTGACGCCCAGATCGCCGATCTCGTCCCGCATCCACGGGCGGTGGTCGACGCCGACCGCGTGGTGGTGCGTGATGGTTCCGCCGGCGGCGACGATCGCGTCCCCGGCGGCGGTCTTGGCCCGCCGCCACTGCTCGATCGGGTCGTCCGCCTGCGCCGACACGACGGTGAAATACAGCGAGGCGCCCGTCGGGTACGTGTGCGAGATGTGGCAGAGGACGAGCGGCGGGGTGCCCTGCGCCGACAGCGATTCCGTCAGCGCGGTGGTGACGGCCGCGCGGAGGGCGGCGAGGTTGCCCCACGTGGTCGCGGTTTCCAGCGTCTCGCACAGCGCTCCCGCGTCGAGCAGCGAGTCGCGCAGGTACGGTGCGTCGAAACGGCCGTGCTCCCAGCCATTTCCGGGTTCCTCGCCCAGGGACGTGCCGCCGCGCGCCTGCAGCACCGCGCGGGCCTCCGCCGTCCGTTCCGCGGTGTGCTCCGCGGTGCCCTCGAACGTGGTGATCGCCAGGCAGCCGCCGGTGACGGTCTCCTCGCCGATCTTGTCGGTGGTCGCCAGGTTCACCGCCGTCTCGGCCTCGTCGGACAGTCGCAGCACGGTCGGGACCGCACCCTCCTGCCGCAGCGCGCGCAGCGCGGCCGCGCCGGTCGCGAAGTCGGGGAAACGCCAGCCCTCCCGCACGGTGGTGGCCGGGACCGCGTGCACGCGGACCCGCACCCGGGTGATGACGCCGAGCGTGCCCTCCGACCCGACGAACAGTTCGCCGAGGTCCGGGCCTGCCGCGGACGCCGGGGCACGCCCCGTGTCGAGGGTTCCGGCGGGGGTCACCACCCGCAGTCCCTGCACCATGTCCTCGAACCGGCCGTACCCCGCGGACGCCTGCCCCGACGACCGGGTGGCCGCGAAACCGCCGATGGTCGCGAACATGAAACTCTGCGGGAAGTGCCCGAGCGAGAAGTCGTGCGCGCCGAGCAGTTCCTCGGCGAGCGGACCGGTCACACCCGCTCCGAGCGTCGCGATGCCGGAGTCGGTGTCGAGGTCGATCAGCGAGTCGAACCGGCGCAGGTCCAGCGAGACGACGGCGTCGAATCGGTCGCGCACCGGGTCGAGTCCGCCGACGACGCTGGTTCCGCCGCCGAACGGGACCACGGCGATGCCGTTGGCGGCGCAGTACCGGAGCACGTCGGCGACCTCGGCGTCGGTGCCGGGGGTGACGACGGCGTCGGGCGCGTTCTGGGGTTCGGTGCTGCGGCGGCGCAGCAGGTCGAGCGTGCTCTTGCCGCCGGAACGCAGCAACCGGTCGGTGTGTGCGGTACTGGCGAACTGCTCTCCGACGATGCCCGCGAGCGCGGTGACGTGCTGGTCGGAGAGTGCGCTCGGAGCGAGGACGGCGTCGTCGGCCGCCCGGCCGGAGGGTTCCCTGATGGTGACGCCGAGGGCCTGCTGCAGCAGTCCCTTGATGCCGTCCGAGAGGACCTTGTGCTTCTCGGGCGCGCCCCAGGCGTCCCACTGCATCGGGGGTGCCGTCAGGACGGCGTGATCTTCCGAACGCTCATTGCTCATGCGTTATAGTGTTACACATCATGTAAGAGTGTAACTAGTCCTTCGGGCGATCGCCCCGCTCCCGCCACACCTGCCGGATCGGCCGCAGCACCAGTCCCATCTGCTTCCGCGTCTTCCCCCGCGTCACCAGAACCCCGGTGATCGCCACGATCCAGACGGGATACTGCACGAGCCAGGCCACCCGGAAACTGTCGAACGAATACCCGCCCATCGCGTCGAGGATGAGCCCCATCGCCTGGATGACCAGCAACGAGGCCAGGAAGCCGCCGATGTTGACCATTCCCTGCGCGGTTCCCATGCTGGTACTGGGGTTGAACATGCGGGCGTAGTCGAAGCCGATCATCGAACCGGGGCCGCCCACCGAGATCACCATCACCAGAAGTGCCAGCAACCAGATCGGCGCCGGGCCCGGCAGTGCCAGCACGACGGTCCACATCGCCGCGTTGCTGATCATGATCGCCAGCACCAGATACGAGCGGCGCATCGGGAACCGGCCGCTGAGGATGCCGATGATCGGCCCGGCCACGATCGCCGAGATCACCGACAGCGTGAGCAGCGAACCGGCCTCGGCCGCCGACAACCCCTGCGCCGACCTCAGGTACGGCACACCCCACAGCAGGGCGAACGTCGTCATCGAGAACTGCGTGCCCATGTGGGTGAAGAAGCCCAGCCGGGTGCCGTGCCGCCGCCACACCGCGCGGATCTGCGTTCCCACCTCCCGCAGTCCGGCGGGTGCGGCCACCACCTCGAGACCGGGCGGGGCGTTGCGGATGACGGACACTGCCAGCACGAAGGACAGCAACCCGAGCGACGCCGCCGTGCCGTACGCGAAACTCCAGCCCGGCCCGTTCAGCAGCAGCATCAACGGCAGCGCCGACAGGATCTGACCGATCTGACCGAAGATGCCCGTCAGCTGGGACACGAGCGGGACCCGCCGCGGCGCGAACCATTGCGGCACCAGGCGCAGCACGGAGATGAACGTCATCGCATCGCCGACGCCGACGAACACGCGCGCGGCGACGGCAAGCGGCAGCGATTCGGTGAGCGCGAGCAACATCTGCGCCGACGCCATGATGAGCGCGCCGGCGGCGATCATGACCCTCGACCCGTACCGGTCGAGGAGCACACCGGCCGGGATCTGCATCCCCGCGTACACCACGATCTGGAGTACGACGAAACTCGACAGCACACTCGGACTGATCGAAAATCGTTCCGACGCCGCGAGGCCCGACACACCGAACGAGGTTCGATGCAGGACGGCGACGATATATGCGACAACCCCGACGCCCCACACCAACCACACTCTGCTCATCGCAGATCAAACTACCCGCCAGCAGGTATTACCCGCTGGGTGAAGTCACTCGCGGCCCAGCGACACCCAGGTCGGATCGGCCGTGCGCTCGCCGACGGTGAGGTCCGCGAGCAGGTCCAGACGGGCGATCTGCCCCTCGGTCAGGGTGAGCGCGACCGCACCTGCGTTCTCCGTCACACGGGCCGCGAACCGGGTGCCGGGAATCGACACGGACGGCAACCCAAACTCGCGGCCCTTCGCGTCCAGCCACGCCAGCGACACCTGGGCGGGCGTCGCGTCGAGTTCGGCGGCCACCTCGCGGACGACGTCGAGCACCTTCAGGTTCGACGGCAGCGCGTCGTCCCCGAAACGCGGGAACCGGCGACGCAGATCCTTGTCGCCCAGCGCGGCCGGGTCGTACGTTCCGGTGAGGAAGCCCCGGCCCACCGGGGAGTACGGCACGAAGCCGATGCCCAGTTCCGCCGCCGCGGGCACCACGTGCTTCTCGACGTCGCGACTCCAGATGCTCCACTCGCTCTGGATCGCGGCGATGGGATGCACCCGCGACGCGCGACGGAGTTCGTCGCCGGTCGCCTCCGACAGTCCGATGTGGCGGACCTTCCCCGCTTTCACCTGTTCCGCGATCGCGCCGACGGTGTCCTCGATGGGCACCTCGGGGTCGACGCGGTGCAGGTAGTACAGGTCGACGGTGTCGACACCTAGCCGGCTCAGCGATTCGTCGAGGGCCTGCCCCACGTACTCGGGCTTGCCGTTGATGCTGCGCCTGCCGTTCGCGATGTTGCCGACGAGACCGAATTTGGTGGCCAACTGCACCTCGTCGCGGCGTTCCTTCAGCACCGTGCCCACCGCGGTCTCGCTCGCGCCGTCGCCGTACACGTTGGCCGTGTCGATGAACGTCACTCCGATGTCGATGGCGTGGTGGAGGGTCGCGAGCGCCTCCGCGGGATCGACGGGGCCGTACACGGGGGCGACGGACATGGCGCCGTAGCCCTGCGCACTGACGGTGAGGCCTTCGGACAACTGCACGGTGGGGATGTTGGTCATGCGCCCATCCTTCCCGAGCACCCCGACAGGTGCATCGTTTGGAATCGCGCTGATCGTGACCCGGCTGCCTCTACCCTGAAGGCATGGCATTCGACTGGTTCGAACTCGCCCGCATCGCCCACCGCGAGTTCGGTGCGCGGGTCACCGCGATCACCGACTGGTCGGCGCCGACACCGGACGGCGAATGGGACGTCACCCACCTGGTGCGGCACGTCATCGAGGAACAGCAGTGGGTTCCCCCGTTGCTCGCCGGGAAGACGGTCGGCGAGGCGACCCCGGACATCGAACCCCTCCACGGCGACATGCGGGCGGAATGGCAGCGGTATTCGGACGCGGCCATCCGCGCGTGGTCGTCGACCGACCCGCAGACGCACGTGCATCTGTCCTACGGCACGGTGCCGCTCGAGCCGTACCTGAGGCAGCAGACCGCCGACGTCACCATCCACGCCTGGGACCTCGCCAAAGCCACCGGATCCGACGACACGCTCGACCCGCAACTCGTCGCCGGGGTCTGGTCGGACCTCGACGGCCAACGCGAGATGCTCTCCGAGAGCGGACTGTTCGCCGACCCCGTCGACGTACCCGCCGACGCACCGCTGCAGGATCGCCTGATCGCCCTGACCGGTCGCGATCCCCGGCAACGCATTTAACCAACCGCCGCCGAGGGTCCCGCCTACGCTGGGATGCATGAGTACTCCGGATCCGAAACCCCGCAGCCGCGACGTCACCGACGGACTGGAGAAGACCGCAGCACGCGGCATGCTCCGTGCGGTGGGCATGGGCGACGACGACTGGGGAAAATCCCAGATCGGTGTGGCGTCGTCGTGGAACGAGATCACCCCCTGCAACCTGTCGCTCGACCGGCTCGCGAAGGCCGTCAAGGACGGCGTCCACGCCGCGGGCGGGTATCCCCTCGAGTTCGGCACCATCTCCGTCTCCGACGGCATCTCGATGGGACACGAGGGCATGCACTTCTCCCTCGTGTCCCGTGAGGTGATCGCCGACAGCGTGGAAACGGTGATGCAGGCCGAACGCCTCGACGGATCGGTGCTGCTCGCCGGTTGCGACAAGTCGCTGCCCGGCATGCTGATGGCCGCGGCCCGCCTCGACCTGTCGAGCGTGTTCCTCTACGCGGGTTCGATCCTGCCGGGGGTCGCCAAGCTGTCCGACGGCACCGAACTCGACGTCACCATCATCGACGCGTTCGAGGCGGTCGGCGCCTGTTCGCGCGGACTGATGAGCCGCGAGGACGTCGACGCCATCGAGCGCGCCATCTGCCCCGGCGAGGGCGCGTGCGGCGGAATGTACACCGCGAACACGATGGCCAGTGCCGCCGAGGCACTCGGCATGTCGCTGCCCGGCAGCGCCTCCCCGCCCGCCACCGACCGTCGTCGCGACGGGTTCGCGAGGCGCAGCGGTGAGGCCGTCGTCGAACTGCTCCGCCGCGGCATCACCGCCAGGGACATCCTCACCAAGGAGGCGTTCGAGAACGCCATCGCCGTGGTCATGGCGTTCGGCGGTTCCACGAACGCCGTCCTGCACCTGCTGGCGATCGCGAGCGAAGCGGATGTCGAACTGACCCTCGACGACTTCTCCCGCGTCGGCGCGCGCGTCCCGCACCTCGCGGACGTCAAACCGTTCGGCAAGCACGTGATGAAGGACGTCGACCACATCGGCGGTGTCCCCGTCATCATGAAGGCCCTGCTCGACGCCGGGATGCTGCACGGCGACTGCCTGACCGTCACTGGCCGGACGATGGCCGAGAACCTGGCCGACATCGCGCCGCCCGACCCGGACGGCAAGGTGCTGCGGGCGATGAGCTCGCCCATCCACCCGACCGGCGGGATCACGATCCTCAAGGGTTCCCTCGCCCCGGGCGGCGCGGTGGTGAAGTCGGCCGGGTTCGACTCCGACGTCTTCACCGGCACCGCCCGAGTCTTCGAACGGGAGCGGGCCGCGATGGATGCTCTGGAGGACGGCACGATCACGAACGGCGACGTCGTGGTCATCCGCTACGAGGGACCCAAGGGCGGTCCCGGCATGCGCGAGATGCTCGCGATCACCGGCGCCATCAAGGGCGCAGGCCTGGGCAAGGACGTCCTGCTGCTCACCGACGGCCGATTCTCCGGCGGCACCACCGGCCTGTGCGTCGGGCACGTGGCACCGGAGGCCGTCGACGGCGGTCCGATCGCGTTCGTCCGCGACGGCGACCAGATCCGCCTGGACGTCGGAAAGGGCACGCTGGAATTGCTCGTCGACGAGAAGGAACTCGCCGGCCGCAAGAGCGAGTGGGAACCCCTGCCCCCGCGCTATACCCGCGGGGTCCTGGCCAAGTACACGAAGCTCGTCGGTTCCGCCTCGGGCGGCGCCGTCTGCGGATAGGCGCTTCGCGCCCGTGCGCCTTTCTGGTTGTCCTGGCTACCAAAAAGGCGCACGGGCCCGAAGGGCCTAGATGGGCCGGAACCCGGCGCCGGGACCGGCGTTCGCGTTCATGTCGGCGACGATCGAGTTGAGGTTGGTGCCGATCTCCGGGCCGATGCACGGGGCGGCGAGGTAGGCGTTGACCATGGCGACGAGGGTGGTGCCGACGACCATCGGTGCGCCCGAGTCACCTTCGATCACGCAGGCCTGGGTCCACGTCTCCCCCGTCTGCATGAGGTCGCCGTAGACGATGCCGCACGTGTTGCCCGTGGTTCGACCTTCCTTGCACGCCACCTGCGGGAACGCTGCCGGGGCGCCGATCCGGGTGATGGTGACGCCGCCGACCCGGTTGACCGGGACGACCTTCGCCGGATCGAACTGGATCACCGCGTAGTCGAGCGCGGGGTTGGAGATGACGAACGTCCCGATGATGCCGCTGTCCTGACTGGCCTCGGGCACCACGTACGAGCCGACCTCACCGCAGTGGCCCGCCGTCAGGCCGACGAGCCTGCCCGCATTGTCGTGCCCGATGGTGGTGAGTGAACAGACCAGTTCGTCGTTCACCACGATCCCCGAACCGCCCCCCATGACGGCGGCCGGAGCTGCTGTCGCGGTCCCTGCCGCAACGAATCCCAGAATTCCCGCTGTCGCCGCAACAACCGCCGCGAATCGTTTCAACATTTTTCGAACCTTCCCGGATGAGCCCCGACGGCCGCGTGTCTCTCCATAAGAATCCCACCCCGCACAAGACCTGCGTGGGGGAATGCCGATGTAGAGACCGCGGCCGTTGCCCGCTCCGGTACTACTCGCCGGCGCCGAGTGCCTCCAGTGCTTTCCGGGCGTCCTCGAGTTGCCGGCTCAGCTCGTCGACCCGGGCGGCGGCGAGGTTGCGGGCCGCCACGATGATCGACTCGACGGCCTCGATCGCCGTCTCCTCGCCGAGTTCCCGGACGGCACGCTCGACGGCGTCCGGTGACACGGGGACGGCCTTACCGGGACGCTTGGCTCCGTGCGCGACGGTGACGCTCCAGTCGTTGTCGGCGCCGGCGTGGATGGTGACGCTGACTCCGGCCGGCACCTTCTTGGCGGTGCGTTTGGCCGGTGCCGCGGCGGGTTTCGGGACCGCGGCGGCGGCCGGTTGCGGCACCGCGACGGTCTTCGCCGCGGGCGTCTTGGGGGCGGGCGGCGGACCCGGTTCGATCTCCTGGTGCACGACCGGCGCTGCGGGGGCGGACTTGGCGGCGGGCGCCGGCTTGGGCGCCGGAATTCGTCTCATCAGAAGCTCCTCGGCTTCGAAGGGGAGCTCGTCGTCGACACCCTTGGGGCGGATCAAGACCGTATTGCCTTGCACGGAGATGACTTTGGCCGAGTCTCCGGCCTCGAGCCCGAGGCTGGGCATCGCCTCGCGCAGATACACGGTGGCCCGCTTGCCTTCCGCGATCGCGGCAGCGAGGGTCTCGAGATTCTCCGCGGTCAGGTGATCCGGTGCGGCGGCGCCGGAACGTCTACGGGGCGGCATGCGCTGTCCTTTCTGGTCTGTCTCCTGGTTACGCTCGTGAGCACCGCAACTCTTGCACACACCACCGACGGTTCCGCATCGGACGGGCTCGCACAGTGGCAGATTGAGGGCGATGGTCGCACGAGCGACAGCGCGTGCGCATCGAAGATATCGAGAGGAACGACGTGACCTCGGAAGCACCGGAAAACGGCGACGAGACGGCAGCGCCGACGGAGATCTCACCGACCCTGCTCCGCGACGTCCAGGCCGATCTCGAGGAGTCGCTGCTGGGTGGGCCCCGCCGGTACACGCGGGCCGAGATCGCCGATATCGCGGGCGTATCGGTCGAGCGAGCGGACCGCCTGTGGGTGTCGATGGGGTTCGCGGTCGACATCGACCCGGACAGCGTCATGTTCACCGAGGGGGACGCCGCCGCGCTGAGGACCATCGCGTCACTCGTCGACCGGGGGATCATCTCACCGGAACGCGAAGTGGCGGCGGCCCGCGCTCTGGGCCAGTCGTTGTCGCGGCTCGCCGAATGGCAGGTGTCGCTGATCAGCACGCACATCGTCGATCAACTCGCGGGCTCGGCGGGCAGCGACGAGCAGGCGATCCGGGAGCAGGTGCGGGGACTCACCGCCGAGATCCTTCCGGCGGTCGAGTCGCTGCAGGCGTACGTGTGGCGCAGGCACGTCGCCTCGACCACGGGCCGCAACGTGGGCAATCCCGGTGAGGAGGTCGCGAGCCGGACCCTGGTGGTCGGATTCGCGGACATCGTCGGATATACGTCCCTGACGCGTCAGCTCGGTGCCCGGGATCTCGCGGACCTGCTGGAACGCTTCGAGTCGGCCTCGACGACGGTGATCGGCGGGCATCAGGGGTGGGTGGTGAAAACGGTCGGCGACGAGGTGATGTTCGCCGTCGAATCGCCGGCCGATGCGGCGGAAATCGCCCTGCAACTCCAGGAGCGGGTCCTGCCGGACGAGACGGACCCCGAACTGCGGGTCGGTCTGGCGATGGGTCCGGTTCTCGTCCGGTTCGGCGACCTCTACGGTTCCGTCGTCAACACCGCGGCGCGACTCACCGGTTCGGCGCGTCCCGGCACGGTGCTGATCGACGAGGAACTCGCCCACGAACTCGACGGCGCTCCCGATTACTACCTCAAACAGCTACGCCCACGACGCGTTCGAGGGATACGCAGGCTCGAGCAGTTCGTGCTGCGYCGGAACCGGGACGCCTGACGAGCGTCAGCTTCCGAAGGGAAGGGTTCCGGGCGGGATGGAGTATCCGCTGCTGCCGGCGGCGACGCCGCCCCACGCACCGAGGAGCCAGTTGAGTGCATCAGTGATCATCGAAAAACCTTCCCACACCATTCATCAGACAGGCGCGGCGTCGGGTGCCGCGCGCACTGCCACGGTAATGACGACAGCCTGAGCTGTCGACGTCATAATGCCTGAGCAGGCGGTATCTCGTGCAGCGCCGGCGGCCGGGCACCGGCTTCGACCTGCGCGGCGCGTGCCGCGAGGAAGTCGTCGACGATCTGCTCACACGCGGTGCGTCCGAGCGGGGTGAGGGTGGCGAGCCGGGTGAAGACGAGCGGTCCGAGAAGCTGGGCGAGGGCGAGGTCGTAGTCGAATTTTCCGAGGCGTTCCGCCGCCTCGGGTGTGCCGAAGACCTGGTCGAACGCCGCCCGGTACTGCGCGACGATCGTCTGCCGGAGCGTCCGCAGTTCCGGTTTGTCCGACTGGGCGGCGTCCGCGCTCGAGTAGTCGTCCAGCGCGGGGCCCATGCCCAGCCAGCACATCGCCGTCACGTTCATGGGGGCACTCTCGATGAGTTTCGCCTGACTGACCATCAACTCGACCAGCCGGTCGCGGAGGTCGCCTTCGGCGGGCACCGTCGGGGCCGGCGGAATCAGCCGCCCGAACGCCGCGGCCACCAATTCGGTGCCGTTGTCGAAATGCCGGTAGAGCGTGGCACGAGCCACCTTCGCCAGCGTGGTGACGGCGTCGATGGTGACGGCGTCCGTGCCGCCCTTCGCGAGGAGAGTTGTCGCGGCGTCGAGAAGTCGCGCACGCGAGCGCTGCCTGCGGGGATCCTGCTCGGTCATCTGCACCGCCCGTTCCTGCCACTGCCCGACCTCTTGTGAACTGTCAGTCTACCAACGATACTGACAGTCTTATTTCTATCGGGAGGAGTGTCGTGCACGCTCGGAACGAGGCATCGCAGGAACAGCAGGAACAACCGGAGAACGCCGGCTGGACCCTGCGGCAGATATGGATGCTCACGGTCTCGTGCTGCGCCGTCGCCCTCGTCGTCGCGGCGATGGCGGCCCTCAACACCGCGCTCCCCGACCTCGCCCGCGACACGGGTGCGACGCAGAGTCAGCTGACGTGGATCGTCGACGGCTACACCCTGACCCTGGCCGCCCTGCTGCTTCCGGCGGGCGCGCTCGGCGACCGGTACGGCAGGCGTGGGCTGCTCATGGTCGGACTGTTGATCTTCGGCGCGTCCACCGCGATCCCCCTCGTCAACGACGCACCCGAGTGGATCATCGGCTCCCGGGCGATGGCGGGCGTCGGCGCCGCCCTCGTCATGCCCGCCACACTGTCGCTGCTCACGTCGGGTTTTCCGCCGGCACACCGGGGCCGGGCTGTGGGCATCTGGTCGGGTGTCGCCGGTTCCGGCGCGATCGCCGGCCTGCTGGTCTCCGGATTCCTGCTCGAGAAGTGGTCGTGGCACGCCATCTTCATCGGCCTCACCGTGGTGTCCGCGCTGATCTTCGTCACGGGCTTCACCATCTCGTCGTCCCGGGAGTCGCAGCGCCCACCGCTGGACCTGCCCGGCACCGGCCTGATCGCCGCCGCGGTCGGCCTGTTCGTCCTGGGAACCATCGAGGCGCCGCAACGCGGCTGGCTGGATCCCGTCGTGCTCGGACTGCTCGTCGGCGGACTCGCCGCCGCGGCCGCGTTCACCCTCGTGGAACTCCGCAGAAAACACCCCCTGCTCGACGTCCGGCTGTTCGCCAACCGCGCGTTCGGCTCGGGCTCGATGTCGCTCCTGCTCCAGTTCCTCGCCTCACTCGGCCTGTTCTTCCTGCTCGTCCAGTACCTGCAACTGGTGCTGGACTACTCGCCTCTGCAGTCGGCGCTCGCGCTCGCTCCCCTCGCCGTGCCGGTGGTGGCGATGTCCGCAGTCATGCCGATGCTCGTCCCGCACGTCGGGCTGCGGCCGCTACTCGCGTCCGGCTCCGCGCTGCTCGGCCTGGGCATTCTCCTGCTGGTGCGGCTCGACGCGCATTCGAGTTACGCGGAGGTGTGCGCCCCGCTCATCGTGGCCGCTTTCGGGATAGGACTGTGCACGGCGCCCGCGACGGCGGCCATCGTGCAGAACACTCCCGACGAGAAGCAGGGTGTCGCATCGGCCGTCAACGACGCGGCGCGCGAGATCGGTTCGGCCATCGGGGTCGCGCTCGCGGGCAGCGTCCTGGCCGCGGGTTACGGCAGACATGTGCAGCCCGCGGTCGACGTCGTTCCGGAGGCCGCGAAGGAGCCGGTGTCGAGTTCGCTGGCGGCGGCACTGCAGGTCGCCGACGTCGCCGGCCCGCAGGGTGAGCAACTGGCGACGTTCGCCCGGGATTCGTTCCTGAAGGGTTTCGACGAGGCGTCCATCGTTCTGGCCTGCGTGCTGTTCGGCGCATCACTGCTGCTCGCGGTGTGGGCGCCCGGGCGGAAGGGGCCCGCACCGAGGGCTGAATCGCCGCAGGAACTGGCCGAGATCGACTGAGCGGACATTGCCCTTGTGACCGCCATCGCTGTATCGTTCAGTATCAGTAACTGAATGTCACAGTTAGTTGACCGCCCAAATCACAGATCAACTAGTCACAGATCAAGGGGTAGTGATGACCGCATCGATCGTCGTCTCCGACCGCGAAGAGACCGCCCAGCGCTTGCTGGCGTCGTCGGCACGCAAGTCCTACGACCCGATGGTCGAGGTCGACTGGGAAGCACCGATCCCCGAAGACAAGTTCGGTCTCACCCCCGAGTGGAGCACGCTCTACGGCACGGCCCTCTGGGACGAGATGACCGACGAGCAGAAGATCGAACTCACCAAGCACGAGGCCGCCAGCGTCTCCAGCGTCGGACTGTGGTTCGAGATCCTTCTCATGCAGATGCTCCTGCGCGACGTGTACGGCCGCGACAAGCACTCGCGGCACGTCCAGTTCGCCCTCACCGAGGTCGCGGACGAGTGCCGCCACTCGGTGATGTTCGCCCGCGCGGGCGAACGCCTGAACATGCCGAGCTACGGCCCCCATCCGGTGATCCACAAGCTCGGGCGTATCTGGGGCGGCTTCTTCCGGGGCGCCAACGCGTATGCCAGCGTGATGGCCGCCGAGGAGATCCTCGACATGATGCAGCGCGACTTCATGAAGGACGAGCGCGTGCAGCCCGTCACCCGCACGGTGAGCAAGATCCACGTCCTCGAAGAGGCCCGCCACATCCGCTTCGCCCGCGAGGAGGTCGGACGACGCATCCAGGGCGCCAGCTGGGCCCGCCTCCAGATCGAGCGGCTCAACACCGCCGCGGTCGTGTACTTCGTGATGAAGAGCATGATCCGCAAGGAGGTCTACGAGAACGCCGGCCTCGACCCGAAGCGGGCCGCCGCCGAGGCCAGGAGCAACCAGCACTACAAGGACACCGTCCGGACGTCCGGTTCCAAGTTGATGCAGTTCCTCGATGGCGTCGGCCTCGTCGGCGGCCCGTCGAAGCGCCTCTACAAGAGGGTCCATCTCCTCTGAATCATGTCGGCACGTGGTCCAGGTAGGACACACCGGTCGAGGTGATCTCGAGTACGCGCGCGGACGGAATGTCGAAGAACATTCCCGCGACGCGTACTCGGCCCTCGGCCGCTGCCGCACCGACGAGGGGATGGCGCCCGAGGGTTTGCACCTGGACCGCCACGTTCACCATGCCCAGCTGGTCGACTTCGTCGAATCCCAGTTCTGCCGCTGCACGCGCCACCGGGTGACCGCCGAGGAACGCCTTGCGGCTCGGCTGCGCGAACGTCAGCCACTGCTCGACGGCCCCCTCGGATCCGTCCGTGTCTGCCTGCGCCTCTGCCAGGACGGCCTTCATCGCGCCGCAGCCGGAGTGGCCGCACACGATCACCGAGCTGACCTCGAGTTCGTCGAGCGCGAAGGCCAGGCCCGCTTCGACGGACACGTCCTGCTTCCCGGTCGGGACGAGGTTGCCCACGTTGCGCACCGTGAACAGGTCGCCGGGACCGCTGCTGGTGATCACGTTCGGCACGATGCGTGAATCGGAGCAGGTGAGGAACAGCGAGTCGGGGCGCTGCCCGTCCCGCAGGTCGTCGAGGTGCGGCTGCAGTTGCGCCGCGTTCCGCCGGTGGTACTCCGACACTCCGGCGAGGACGGGTCGCAGCGCCGCCGGTGTGGTGGTCTCCGCGGTGTCGTGGTGCCGCGGCTGCCAGCTCTTCCACGGGGCGAACCCGCGGGGGCTCGCCACGCCGACGCCGCGCCGGGGCGGCGACGCACCCACGGCGTCCATGTCGACGGGACCGAGCGCGTCGATCAGGACGGTTCCGCCGTTGTTCTCGTAGTGCCGCTTCCAGTCGTCGATCGCTTCGAACATGGCGTGGTCCAGGAAGTCGACCGCCAGTTCCACGGTGACGTGTGCGCCCGCGGGAACCTTCGCGAGTAGCCCGGTCAGTGCGGGCATGGACAGGAAGCTGCACGACCCCTCGACGGTCACGCGCCACCGCCCGGAGTCCTCGGATCCGATGGGTTCGGCGCGCATCCTGGGGTGGATGACCCGCCACAGCAGCAGGACCACCGCGAGTGCGAGACCGATGATCACACCCTCGAGCAGGTTCAGGAAGACCACACCGGCCACGGTCACGCCGTACACCCACAGGTCGCCGGTGCGTCGCGCGGTACGCAGATGCGCCATCTTGACGAGCTGGATGCCGATCACGATGAGCAGTCCGGCGAGCGCGGCCATCGGGATCTGCTCGACCAGCGCGGTGAGCAGTGCGGCGAAGACGAGGATCCAGACGCCGTGCAGGACGGCGGACGCCCGGGTCTTCGCCCCGGCTGCGACGTTGGTGGAGCTGCGCACGATGACACCGGTGACCGGCAGGCCGCCGATGAGACCCGAGATCATGTTGGCCGAGCCTTGCCCGACGAGTTCCCGATTGAACTCCGACCGGGTCCCGCCGTGCATCTTGTCGACGGCCACCGCGGAGAGCAGGCTCTCGACGCTGGCGATCAGCGCGACCGTCAGCACACCGGTGGCCACGGCGAGCCACGGACCTTCCGGCATCGAGGGCAGCGCCACGGCGTCGAAAAGGGAGCCGTCCAACGTGATTCGATCGAGGTCGAACGGGAGAACCAGGGACAGAACGGTGGCGGCGACGACGGCGACCAGCGGCCCCGGGAGCACCTTCAGCTTGCCGGGAATCTTCTTCCAGAACAGCAGGACGGCGATGACCACCGCTCCCACGAGGACGTCGCCGTACCGGGCGGACGTCAGCTGTCCGGGCAGCTGGGTGATGTTCTCGACGGTCGAGCTGTGCGAGCTGCCGCCGAGGAGGACGTGAATCTGCTGGAGGGCGATCGTGATTCCGATGCCGGCCAGCATGGCGTGGACGACGACCGGCGCGATGGCCAGGGCGGCACGGGCAATTCTACTGAGCCCGAAGATGATTTGAAGGAATCCGGCGGCGACGGTGATCGCACAGGTCGCCTTCCAGCCGAAGGTGGCGACCAATTCTGCTACCACCACGGTCAATCCGGCGGCGGGACCACTGACCTGGAGCGGTGAGCCACCGACGGAACCCGCCACCACACCGCCGACGATCGCGGCGATGAGACCCGCCATGATCGGGGCGTCGGACGCGATGGCGATGCCGAGCGACAGGGGCAGGGCGACGAGGAAGACGACGAGCGACGCGGGTAGGTCGTATCGCGCGTTATTTCGCCACCTTTCGCCGCGGGTCGGTCCGGGGGCGGGGGCACCGGATGGGGGTGCTTTCTCGTTCTCGAGGATCGACGACATGTCGACACCCTACGGGCGGAGACCGACGAAACGCCCGAAACGGACGCGATCCTGTGGCATGTGTCACTGTGGCAGCACTTTTCGCCCAGTTGAATCGAAAACTATTGGACAACAGTCCATTACATGAAGATTAAAGTACGTAAAGTTCACACCGGGCGGCCTCGTACCGTGAGAAGTGCCGGTCACCGCCCCGAAGACGGCGACCGGCACTGCCCGGAAGAGCTACACGGACGTCGGCACGACGACCAGCGCCCAGACGAACATCGGGGCCGACAGCACGATCAGGCCGCAATAGGCGAGCATCTTGCGCTGGAACCGCGCCTTGTCCTCGACCTGTGCGTTGGCGAGCACCATCACGCCGTTCGTCGAGAACGGGCTGACGTCGACCACTGTCGCGGAGAACGCCAGGGCGGCGACGAATCCCACGGCGCCCACCTCCCCCATCGCGAGCATCGGCGCGGCGAGGGGCAGTGCGATGCCGAGCGTGCCGATCGACGATCCGAACGCGGAGATGATCGCGACCGCGTAGCAGAGGATCAACGCGGTCAGCAACGGCGAACCGAGAGCCGACGCCGCGTCACCGAGGAAGTCGAGCGTGCCGTTCTGCGTCATGACCGCCATGTAGGTGAGCATCCCGCACACGAGCACCACGGCGGGCCATGCCACGTTGTCGACGACCTTGGGGTGCGACTTGGGCGCCATCAACAGCAGGACCGCGCTGATGCAGATCGCGCTGACGCCTACGTCGATTCCGAACGCGACCGACCCGACGACGAGGAACCCGATGCCCGCGAGCGTCGCGAACCGGTACCTGTCCATCTTCACCGGCTTCATGCCCTCGTGACTCAGCGCTTCCTCGATGACCTCGCGATCGGTGAGCGTCGCGGTGTTCCCGCCCGGACCGCCGGCGGGGGCGCCACCACCGGACGACCGGCGCGAGGAACCGCCGAATCCGCCGCCGTCGGAGGTCTCCCCGACCGGGCGCGGGGTGCGGCGCCCGATCAGGTCGAGGCCGTAGATCAGGAACAGCACGATCGCGATGGCCAGGTTGAGGACGAACGGCAGGGCGAACAGGACCAGCGGGTTCGCCCCCACGCCGGTGGAGTCCATCAGTCCGTTGATGAACGCGCCGTAGAGGTTGATGGGCGAGAACGCGCAGGCCAGGGCGCCGTGGCTGATCACCATGCCCATGAGGAACGGATTGATCTTGTTCTTCGCCGCGAGGGGCATCGCGATGGGGGCGAGCATCCCGACCGCGAGCACGGACCCGAGTGCCATCAGCAGCCCGGACAGCAGGAACATCATCCACAGGATCGCCCACCGCCTGCCGCGCACGAGGCGCAGCGAGGCCTCGATGACGAGGTCGATGGTCCCGTTCGTCTTCGCGATGGCGAACAGCAGCGTGATGCCGCCGACGATGATGAACGTGCTGCCGGGGAAGGCGTCGATGATGTCCTCGACTGGGATCCCGGACACCCAGCCGCCGATGACGAATGCTCCGGCGAACGCGAGGATGCCCATGTTGATCGGGGTGAGTGTCGCCACGGTGAAGATCGCGATCAGAGCGACGATGGAGATTGCGTAGACCATGGTCGGCCTTTCGGGGTGAGTGCGCAGTTCACACTGCGGAGAGGGGCCGAGCTTGTGCCAGAGCAAGTTTCACGGTGCCGACGGCGAGGCCGAGGGCCTGCTGATCGATCCCCGTGTCGATGTCGTGCGCGTGGAGGTGCGCTACCAGTTCCTCGGTGGCGAGATTGCCGTGGGCGCCCGGGGCGAACGGGCAGCCGCCGTACCCTCCGATGGCGCTGTCGAAGTGCGTGATGCCGAGGTGCCGGTGCGCGGCGATCACGGTGCCGAGGGCCTGCCCGTGCGCGTTGTGGAGGTGCAGGCTCAGTTCGATGTCGGGGAGGGCGTCGCGCACCGCCCCGACCGATGCGAGCACCTGCTCGGTGGTGGCCGTTCCCAGGGTGTCGGCCAGCCCGAGCCTGCGTACACCCATCGCGGCCATCGCGCGCGCCACCCGCACCAGCGCGGCGGGGGCGATGATGCCCTCGAACGGGCAGACGAACGCGGTCGACACACCTCCGAGGAAACTCCGGTCCGGGTACTTCTGCAATGCCTCGGCGAGTCCGGTCAGCGCCTCGTCCGGATTCCGGCCCGTGTTCGCAGTGCTGTGCCCGGCGCTGGCGGACGTCACGACCTGGATCTCGTCGATGCCGGTCGCGGCGGCACGGTGCACCCCACGCGGGTTGAGTGCGAGTGCGCTGTAGGTGACCGACGGATCGGTGCGGGGCAGCCGGGCGATGAGGTCGTCGGCGTCCGCCATCTGCGGGACGCGTGTGGGCGAAACGAACGATGCCGCCTCGATGTGCTTCACGCCTGCGGCGACGAGTGCGTCCGCGACGGCGATCTTGCGGTCGGTGGAGACGACCGCGTCCTCGTCCTGCAGTCCGTCCCGCAGTACGACATCCGTTATGGTGACTGTCATTTCACTTCTCCGATTCAGACGATGTCGCGGGCGCGGTAGTCGTCGAGCTGATCGCCCGACAGGTTCAGCAATCCGCCGAGGATCTCGTCGGTGTGCTCACCCAGCTCGGGGCCGGCCCAGCGGATCTGGGTGGGTTCGCCGTCGAGCTGCGGGACGACTCCGGGAAAGCGCACCTCTTCGGGTTCCCCGTCGACGGACACCTTCAGGCTCTGCAGCATGCCGCGGGCGTTGTAGTGCTCGTCGTCCGCAATCTGGACCGCGTCGTACACCTCGCCCACCGGCACGCCTGCGGCGCCGAGTTCGGCGACGACGTCACGGGGACGCCGCTGCGACGTCCACGAGGAGATCGCGTCGTCGAGTTCGGCTTCACGCCGGAATCGCTGATCCCCGTCGGCCAGTTCGGGATCGTCGGCGAGATCGCCCCGTCCCACGGCCTGCATCAGCCGGCCGAACACGCYGCTCGAGTTACCGGCGATCATCACGGAGCCGCCGTCGCACGGATAGACACCGCTCGGCACCACGCCGGGCAGGTTGCCCGCGGTCCGTTCGCGCACCATGCCATACGCGTCGTAATCGGGAACGAGGGACTCCATCGCCATGAACACCGATTCGTACAGGGCCACGTCCGCCACCCGCGGGGTCGAGTGATCGCCCTGTCTCGCCTTGGCCAGCAACATCATCAGGGCGCCGATCGCGCCGTGCAGCCCGGCGAGGGTGTCGGCGATGGGGGCGGCCGCCCGGACGGATGGGCGGTCCGGGTAGCCGGTGACGTGCCGCAGCCCGCCGAAGGCCTCGGCGACACCGCCGAATCCGGTGCGCTCCCGGTACGGGCCGGTCTGTCCGTAGCCGGAGATCCGCACGAGGACGATGTCGGGGTTGGCGGCCGTCAGCTGGTCGGGACCGATGCCCCACCGCTCGAGCGTTCCCGGCCGGAAGTTCTCGATGACGACGTCCGACTTGGCGGCGAGGTCGAGGATGATCGCGCGACCCTCGTCCGTCCGGAGGTCGAGCGTGACGGACCGCTTGTTGCGGGCGATGGTGCGGAACATCATCGACGTCGCGCCGCGACGGCGGCGCCAGCCCCGCAGTTCGTCGCCGACGCCCGGCCGTTCAATCTTGACGACCTCGGCGCCGAAGTCGGCGAAGATGCGGCTCGCCATGGGGGCCGCGATGAAGTTGCCGAGTTCCAGCACACGGATGCCGTGCAGTGGGCCGTTCTCTGGGACCTGCATGTGAGAGTTCTCCCTCGTCGATCTGTACCGGATGGCGACTGGGGTCCTACCTGCTGATTCTCATTATTTGGCAGTTAGATTCCCGTCTGATAAGAATGACGGTAGTGGTAGCAGTCACAATTGGCAATGCCCGGAGTCCGCGCCACACGACAATGGACGACGGAACGCTGCGAGATGCAGCGCGAATCCGCTGCTCGACAGGAGGAGAACACGGTGAGAGAACCACACGTCGTTGCGATCAACGGACGGTCGCCGCGCGCGGAGAAGACCGCGTGGGTCGCGCCGACCGCGGCGGTGATCGGCGCCGCGACCCTCGGCGCGGAGACCAGCGTCTGGTACGGCGCGGTGCTGCGGGCCGATTGCGATTCCATCACCCTCGGCGAGGGCAGCAACATCCAGGACGGAGTGGCCGTTCACGTCGACCCGGGGTTTCCCGTCGTCGTCGGCCGGGACGTCAGTGTGGGGCACAACGCCGTGCTGCACGGCTGCACCGTGGGGGACGGCGCACTCGTGGGTATGGGGGCCACCGTTCTCAACGGCGCGGTGATCGGCGAGAAGTCGCTGATCGCGGCCGGCGCACTGGTGCTCGAAGGCTCGCAGATTCCGCCGTGCTCACTCGTCGCCGGTGTGCCCGCGAAGGTCCGCCGGGAACTGACCGACGACGAGGTGGCCCACAACGCCGCCAACGCCGCGGTCTACCGTCAACTGGCGCAGCAACATCGGTCGGCCGACGTCACCACGTTCGACATCGCCTGAACGAGTCAGTCGCCCGGCACCGACTTCTCGATCTGCCGCGCAGCAGCGACGACTGCGTGGCCCATCCGGGCGCCCAGATCCTCCCCCATGCGCCCCTCCGGACCGGACACGCACACGGCGGCCACGATCTCGCCGTGCCTGCGAACGGGTGCGCTGATGGAGGCGGATCCCGGCGTCCGTTCCGAAACCGACACCCACCAACCCGATTTCACCGCCTCGGGGTCGGTCTCCCAGTCTCCGGACAGCACGTGCCCACTCGACCCCTGAGGAAGCGGCACCAGTGTTCCGACGGGCAGCGCGACCCGCAATTCGTGCTGCGAGTCGACGCTGGCCGCGCACAGCCGCGATTCGCCCCGCCGCACCCATAGCTGTGCGGATTCGCCTGTCATCTCCGCCAATTCGCGCAGCGCTGGGATGGCGAGGTCGCTCAGCGCCGTCGTGACGAAACGCTGACCGAGGTAGAAACGGCCTTCCTGATCCTTCCGGAGGAGGCCGTGCTTGACCATGTCCGTGGCCAGCCGGTACGTGGTCGACAAGGACAGGTCCAATTCGCGGGCGAGGTCGCTCGCACCCATCGGGCTCGCCTCCACGACGTCGAGGATCGCCACCGCGCGTGCGAGCACTCCGACGCCGATCTCACTCCGCGCAACCATCGCAGTCCATTTCTATTGCCCCATTGAAGTATTCAGATTGTATAGGAAAGCGGGGGCGGGGCTGCTCTCATCCGTCGATGCGGCTAGATGTGCGGGTCTCGGTTGACGACCGGGCCGGCGGCCGGTTACCTCTGTGTCAGGCATTCGCCACTCCCCCGGTGCGCAGTCGCACTCACCTTCTCCGTACCCGAAAACCGTTGCAAGGAAAGGCACCATCATGACGATCGAGCAGACTCTCACCGACAAGGAACGCCTGGCAGGTCTCGACCTCAGCCAGCTCGAGCAGCTGGTCGGGCTCGTCGAATACGACGGCACCCGCGACCCGTTCCCGGTCAGCGGCTGGGACGCCGTCGTCTGGGTGGTCGGCAACGCCACCCAGACCGCCCACTACTTCCAGTCCGCGTTCGGGATGACCCTCGTCGCCTACTCCGGACCGACCACCGGC